>JAPKGY010000397.1 GCA_026647385.1 Phycisphaerae bacterium
TTCCAACTATTTCTCCGCCTTCGGCAAACAAGATGGGCCCGGTTGAAATGCCACAGGGCAAACAGGGGACCGGGAAAGCCGAGTTTGACCTGTCCTCTCGGCTCAGCATAATGTTGAATCGTCGTGTATGACCCGGGAAGGCAGATCTCTTTTCGCGGCCCGACTCAGCCTACGACGGAGAGCCCGCCATGAAATACGGTATCGCCCTGCTGGCAGCCCTGCTGCTCAATGCCACCGCCAACCTGATGATGAAATTCGGGGTCAGGCGATTCAGCGGTACGACCTTGAACGTGCAGGACGATCCCGCCGGGGCGGCCGGCACGATCCTGAGCAACTGGGTCCTGATCCTGGGGCTCGTGTTCTTCGCCTCGAACGCCGTGCTCTACACCTTCGCCCTCGCCCGGATCCCGATCAGCGTGGCCTATCCCATCATGGTCAGCGGCGGATTCGTCATCATCGCCCTGGTGGCGTGGAGGTACCTCGGCGAGACGCTCACGCCTGCGCAGTGGGTCGGCATCGTCATGATCCTCGTGGGCGTGTACCTGGTGGCCCGAAACATGCAGCCGGCCGGCTCTTGAACTCAAGGGAGATTCGGAGGCCGCGAATCGGCGTCAGGGACCACGGAGATACGGACTCGTCACAAATCACCCTCCCGCGGGAGTAACAAATGCCCGGCGTTCTTTCGCGATTGACACGAACTCGTTCCCAGCGACCCCGTTCGAAGGCGCCCATGCTTCTTGCCTCGTGCATGACTTGGATATCGATCGCCCATGGCCCGGCTGGAGCAGAGATACCTTCATCCGTCGCGGCCTCGCAACCGGCCCAAGGCAGACGAACCTCTGCTTCCCAGCAGGTTGAGGCGGCACTTCGCCCACGATTCGAGTTTCTTCCCGTTGGAGCGGTCAAGCCGACGGGCTGGATCCGCGCCCAGATGGAAAGGGATCTGCAAGGATTCACCGGTCTGCTCGACCAATTGAGCATGCGAGCCGCCAGCGATGTTTACGGCCGGGGCCAGGTGACCAGCTTTGAAACGACGCCGGCCGGCATGGAGGTGGACACCTCGCGTACGTGGTGGAACGGGGAGACCGAAGCCGTGTGGATGGACGGTCTGCTCCGTATGGCCTACCTGACCGACAATGACGCGGCCCGAGCCAAGGTCGACGCGTACATGCGTCATATCCTCGATACCCAGGCGGAGGATGGATACATCGGGATCTACCGGCCTGAATGTCGCTATCGCCACCCGAAAGAAAACGGGGAATTGTGGACTCAGAGCCGCATTTTCGTGGCCATGCTGGCCTATTACGAAGCCACCGGAAAACCGGAGATCCTTCAAGCCGTCGAAAAGGCGGCCCGGCTCACCATGAGTCAGTACGGTCCCGGCAGAACCTACTTCCAAAACCCGGAACCCGCGGGCGGCGTGGGCCATGGCCTGATGTTCGTCGACGTGTTGGAATGGCTCCATCGTCTCACCGGAGACAAGGCGTTCGTCGACTTCGCGCGGTTCTGCTACGAGGATTACAACCTCAGCCGGAAGCTGCGCGACAAAGACAACCAGTTGGACCGTCTGCTCGACATCCGCGCACCCTTCCTGTGGCACACACCTCACACCATGGAGCACCTTCGCGTGCCGCTTTGGCTCTATTTCGTCACGGGAAACCCGAGGCTCGGCCAGGCATCCCGAAACGGCTTTACCAAGACCCGGAGATTTCTCACGCCCAGCGGCGCCTGTATCGGCGACGAATGCATTGAGGGACGAAAACCGGATCCGAGCCTGCCGTACGAGTATTGTGCCATGACCGAACTGCTGATCGGCGCCCAGTCGGCCCTGGCCAAGACCGGCGACGCCGGTTTTGCCAGAATGGCCGAGAACGTCGCCCTCAACGCCGCCCAGGGAGCACGATTGCCGGACGGCAAGGCGATTTCCTATCTGAGCCGCGATAACCGGTATCGGGCGACCCATCAGGGTGCATTGGGCAGGTTCGGTTACTCGCCCACGCACGAACAGGCGGCGGTATGCTGCAATCCCAACGCGGGCAAGCTGATGCCGTACTATGTGAGCCGGATGTGGATGCGGCAGGACATACCCGAGGAAGGACTCGTCGCGGTCTTGTACGGCCCGGGCAGTGTCACGACTCGTATCAACGGCATCGCCGTCCGTATCGACGAGGAAACCCACTACCCGTTCTCCGAGGAGATCCGGTTCACCGTCCATCCTGAGCGAGAAACGACGTTCCCGATCATCCTCAGGAACCCGCGCTGGTCGCAGCAGACGCAAGCCGTGGCCGAGGGCGCGGCCATCCAGCGCAACGGCGATTACTACGTGGTTCGCAAGCGTTGGCAGGCCGGGGACAGGGTGACTCTGACCTTCAAGGCTGAAATCTCCCCCATCCGGGCGATCAACGGCGAGACCGCCTTGCGGCGAGGACCGTTGCTTTACGCCCTGCCCATTCCCCATGAACGTCGGACCATCCGAACGTACCCGGTGGCGGGATTCGCGGATTATGACATGCTCCCACTCGGTGTCGATGGCGCGGCGACCTCAGCGCCCGGCGACGAGAGGGCGATGCAAGAAGCACCGCCTCAGTGGCAATACCGGTTGCCGTCCGCCGGGGAGCACCCGGATTTCGGCTTTGTATTCCACCGCGACCCGGACGCGGACATGCTTTATCCGTGGGATCGCTCGCCGGTCCGACTGGACGGCTCACTGATTCGCGGCTCGGACCCGGTGCGGGCGTCCTTGGTCCCGATCGGCTGTACGGTCCTGCGCCGGGTCACGTTCCCCGTACTCGAGCAG
The DNA here is from genome assembly GCA_026647385.1 of Phycisphaerae bacterium. GTDB lineage: Bacteria > Planctomycetota > Phycisphaerae > UBA1845 > PWPN01 > JAPKGY01. The sequence goes on from JAPKGY010000397.1 coordinate 2,798, forward strand.
AACTGACAACACAACAGGATAAACGCACGCGAACGCAGGGAATCCGAACGGACGGGGCGATTCACCAGATGCCTTTACGGCACCAGCCCCGGCAGATCCACCCGAACGACGCGGAATCGGACGGTCGGCCTTTCGCCGACAATCCGGACGTCCTCGAATCCCTCCGCGAAGATAAATCGCACCTCGCGAAGAATTCCCGCGCGGGTGCCGGCCGGGGCGGTATCCGTGACTTTGACGTCCTGGCTTGCCTGCTTGAGGTCCTCCGGCTCGATCTTCACGTAAGCGATGACGTCGGTGTTCGTCGGCATGCGGAGCGCGCTCGCGGGCACCTCGACCTGGATCTTCTGGAGCGGGGCTTCGCCGTCCTCCCACTCGACGCGGAACTGTCCCTGTTCCGATTTGTAGGCCGGCCAAAGCTCATACATCGGAATCGGCGTGATCTGGACGGTCTCGAAGCGCCCGCGGCGCTGGACCGTCACTTCCACGCGATCGGGGATATAGGTCACGTCGAGCCCGTGCCAACGCAGACCGGCCAGCGACTTCTCAAAGGCGTCTTCGTCGGTGCCTCGCAGTTCCTCATCAAGAGGCACTTCCAGCTTTCGTTCCCCGTTGCCCACCAGATCCCGCTGGCTCGCGAGCAACCGTGCCTCCACCTGAGGCGGCTCAAACCGGGGAGAGCCCCTCAGTTTCTCCGACAGCCCGCTGACGTCGCCCTCGAGGGTGAGCGTGACGCGGACGTAATGATCGAGTCGATACTCCACGAGTTGCCGGCTGAGATCCACGATGCGCAGGCTGTGAGCCCGACCCCATCGGGCGATGTGCTCGCGAATGTCCACCGTGCGGATCACTTCGGGCCCGCCGGTTTGCCCGATCACCACAGGCACGTCGATGACCAGGCCCTCGGTCCGCCGCAGGTGCTCGATGTCGGCGATGGCCGCCTTCGGGCCCATCAGCGTGGCTTGCACCGGCACCATGGCGGAGGTGTCGAAACCCGTATCCGTTCCGATCGGGGCCCCCTCGGCCCGAATCACCGATTCCGAGCCGGGTGGGACACTCAAACGCATCGTCAGAGTAACCTCGTAGGACTCCTGGCTGGTCAGGTCGGCGTAGACCCAGATCAGCACGGTCATCGCAAAGGTCGCCAGGATTAATTGGACCTGCGTCTTCATCGTCGCTCTGCTCTGAACCCCTCTGGGGACGGCCCCGTACAGGGCCTCCAGGCGTCTGTAACTCCGGTTTCCTAAACGGTTTATGCGCGTCGCGTGCGACACGAATCGATGCCGCACGCGGCACCGCTGAACCGGCGATCGCAGGACACGCCGCGATCCCGATTCCCCACACGACTTTCCCGGCGCCTTCGTTTTGGGTGCCGGGCCCTCAGCCGCCGGGCTCGGCGGTCATTCGCCGGTCGGCCGGGTCGGGCTTGCCGGCGGCTGCGGGGCATCCATCCAGCTCTTTACGTCGATCGGGCTTCGAGCCAGGTACCGCTTGATCGCTCCGAAGAGCGCGTCCGGCGGAATATGGCGATGGAGTCGCCCGTTTTCCGCGATGGAGATCGTACCGGTCTCCT
>JAPKGY010000398.1 GCA_026647385.1 Phycisphaerae bacterium
GGCGGTCGAGCGGTTCGGACCGGGGCGCGTGGAGGCGGTCACCTTCACGACCAAGGTGAAGGATGATCTCGCCAGCCGGCTGCGGATGCGGGTGGAGGAGGGCACGATCCGGATCCCGGTGGACGAGGCGATCCGCAACGACTGGCACAGCGTGCGGCGGTCGGTGACGGCCATCGGCGTGGCCCGATACGAGGCGGGCCGGGGCGTCGAGGGTCATGCGGACCGGTTCTGGGCGGCATGCCTGGCGGTCCGGGCCGCCGGCGGGCCGGCCGTCGGGGCCATCGAGATGATTCACGGGCCGAAACGGCGGTTCGCGATTCGCGGGGCATGGTGAAACAAAACGTCAAAACGTCAAAAAGTCAAAACGGGGAGAGGAAAACGCCGAAAACCGAAAAGTCAAAACGTCAAAACTGGGGATTCGCTGGGGCGAACGTCCGAATAGAAGGTTATAGAAGCTCGAAAGCAGGTGCGGGATGAGGTTGGGCCGGTGGTTCGTTAATGCGGTGCGGAAGGGGGACTCGGGCATGCGTCGGCCGAGGCCGGGGCGGATCGTTCAGGCGGCGGAGTTCGACCGGTGGCGGGAGTACCCGGCGGACGGGCTGACGCCGTCGCGGCTGGTGGCCATCCTGCGCGGCGCGGACGAGGGGGCGGTCGAGCAGGCGATGGCTTTGTTCGAGCAGATGGAAGAGAAGGACGCGCACCTGCACTGCGTGGCGGCGACGCGGCGATTGGCGGTGACGGGGTTACCGTGGCAGGTGGTGTCCGCGGCGGAGGTACACGAGGGCGTGGATCGACGGCGGGCGGACGAGGCGGCTGTCTACGTGCGCGAGACCCTGGCGGGCCTCGAACCGTTCGACGATGCACTGCGGCACCTGTCGCTGGCGATCGGGCGGAACATCGCGTTGGCGGAGAACGTGTGGGAGATCCGCGGGGGTGACCTGGCGTTGGTGGACATCGTTCCGATTCCGTTCGAGCGGATCACGTTCGATCCGGCCGGCCGCCCGCGCGTCCTGACGGCGGACGAGCCGGTGGAGGGGATCGAAATCACGCCGGGCAAGTTCGTGGCACACACGCCGCATGCGTCCAGCGGGCACCCGATGCGCGGCGGGCTGCTGCGGGTGACGGCGATGGCCTACCTGGCCAAGCACTTCGCGATGAAGGACTGGATGGTGTACGCGGAGGTGTTCGGGATGCCGCTGCGGGTCGCGCGGTACGACGCGTCGGCCACGCCGGAGGAGAAGCGCGAGCTGCTCGACATGTTGCAAGCGCTGGGCACGGACGCGGTGGCCATCTTCAGCAAGGCGGTCGAGCTGCAACTGCTGGAGGCCGGCCAGGGCAAGGCCCCGCCGCCGTACCAGGCGATGTGCGAGTTCTTCAATCGGGAGATGTCCAAGGCGTGGCTGGGCGAAACACTGACCGTCGAGCCGCCCCGGGAGGCGGCTGGCACCAGCATGGAGATCCACAATCAGGTACGCAAGGAGATCCGGCGGGACGACATCGCCCGGGAGGGGCGGACGATCCGGCGGGACGTGTGCGGGCCGCTGGTGCGGATGCGGTTCGGGCCGGACGCGCCGGTGCCGTATTTCCGGCGCCGGTTCGACGACGCCGGCGAACGGCAGAACCTGGCCCGGCTGCTGAGCACGGCGGTCAACGACCTGCGGATGCGCATTCCGGCCTCGTGGGCGCACAACGCCCTGGGCGCACCGATGGCGGGCGAGGGGGAAGCGGTGCTGGCCGACGGTCCGGAAAGGCCAAGCGACGGTTGAGGGAAGACTATGGAACCGCCGATGAACGCGGGCGCGTGCCCGCCACGGGATCGCGGGGGGCTTGTGGGATTGAGTCGGCACGCCCCGCGAGTTCACCTCTGGCGCAGTCTCGCCGTGGCGGATACGCGTGCGTGGGACCCCGCCGCGGAGGCCACGGGTTGACAGGTCAGCTCGCCACGGCGAGTCGTCGAGGCAACCCATGTTACCCTCCCAGTAAACCAATCAGGAGGATAATAGAGCTCTACCCCGCGCCCAAGCCGAGTTCCCTGCGGGCGCCGTTGATGACTCGGTCCCAGTTGAAGGCGGGGCCGGGGTCGGCTTTGACCTTGATGGTGTGCTGGTGGCCGAGGAAGCCGGAGTAGGCTTTGAGTTCGTCGGGGGGCAGGACGTCCATGCGGACGGAGCCGTCGGGATGGCGCGGGACGCGGAGGTGGAGTTTCGGGAAGATACGAGCCATGGCGGCGGTGAGTTTGATGAGTGCGGCGTACTGTTCGTCGGTGAAGTCGTATTGCACGAGGTCCCGGCCGTTGATGTGGGCCGCGAGGAGGTCCTTTCGCGCGGGGCGGCCGACGAAGTTCGGCGTGCGGAACCGGGCGTAGGCGAAGTCGGGTGGGAAAATGCAGTAAGGCCAGCCGGTGGAGTCGAGGGCATACCATTTCCGGAGCGGCTCGGGGTTCGGATAGGCGCCGATGTTGGCGATCTCGACGCCGACGCAGCGGCAGTTCACGTCGCCGGCATGCCAGGCGCGCTCCTTCAGATCCAATGTCTGGTATAGGGTCCCGTCGAGGTCGCACATAAACTGCACGGACAGGCCCCGGATATCGTGCAGGATGCGGAAGCACTCGGCGGAGGTGCCGCAGGCGTCGTAGTGATAGACGAACAGATCGACCTGTTCCCGCAGGTCGGCGAGCGTCCAGCCGTGCTGCTCGACGCGGGCCTTGCGTTCGGGGGGCATGGCGACTCGCCGGCCATAGCGCTGCGGATTGCCCGGGGCGGCGGGGTACGCGGGCATGGTGGTGGTCGGCTCGAAGTGGCGGTGAGCGCGGTAGGCGTCGTAACCGTTCGGATCGAGCCAGAGGACGACGGGCGTACCGGTGTGGAAGAGTTGGCCGCAAGCGACGATCTCGTCGCCCGTGCGCGGCAGGCGATCGCCCGGACGGATGCAGCCGGGGATAAGGGCGATGAGAGCGGGCAGGGCTAGCGACAGGATGTTGATGGTACGCGAACGCATGAGCACACCCCCATGGAACGGTCGATTGTTCGACAGCTGGTTAGGGCGTAACTCGCCAGCCGCGGAGCAAAATGGGGACAGGCACCGTATTGAAGCGATACGCCGGGTAGCGGGGATTGCCTGAAAACAAAGAACTTTCCGTCACTGGAGATCCTGCACGGGCGGAGCCCGTCCCCATTTTGCCCGCCCACGCGTGCTCCGCGCGAGCGGCCCGCGAGTTGCACACAAATGGTTATAGCAGTCATGCGAACGCAAGAACACCGGAAAGTCAAGCGCTGTGGGCGCGTGGATCTTTCGCCGCCGCATCGCCGGGCGGGTCGCTAATTGGGGTCGCGGCTCGACTGCACCCGCCCAAGTCTTCGCGCCCTGCCCCTTCGCTACCGCCCGCCATGGCGGGTCTGCGAGTACTTCGACTCCGGGTCCTGATTGGGGTGGGCAAAGGCGAGGATGAGCAGGAGCGGGACAAGGGGGAGGCGGAAGCGCGGGTCTTCGAAGGGCAAAGCGGGGAGAAACAGCAACAGTGCCGGCCCGAGCAGGAAGAGGGCGCCGGGGCGGCGGCGGCGAATGGCGCCGAGGACGAGTCGCACGACGACGATCATCACGAGAGCGGCATAAGCCAGGCCGATGAGGACGGCCGCGGCGCGGCCGAGGATGGAATCGCCCCCGCCGATGAGCGCGAAGGGGGCGGAGGCCTTACCGGCGGGCGGGTGGATGACCAGGTTGAGGGGGAAGATCAGCATACCGACGCCCTGGACGGCGAAGCAGGCGATCAGATCGGTCTTGCGGCCCGCGAGTTCCTCCCAGCCGACCTCCCACAAGAGGGACGAGGCCACAAACGGGTCGATGCCGTCGTGTCGGCCGAAGTTGAGGTTCCGCCAGGAGAGCGTTTCGCGCTGGCGGTCGGTCATCGGGCCGACCCTGCGCAGCCACTTGTCGCGCAGGCGCTCGTCGATCTCGCCGCGGACCTGGTCGAGGGCGGCGGCGGAAAAGCGTTCGCGGTGCCGTCCTTGCGACCAGAGGATCACGTCGGCGACCTTGTGGTAGGCGAAGCTGGCACCGGATTGATGGGAGAGGGAATAATGACCGGCGACGGCGTGGTTCCGCACGAGCCAGGGGCCGACGACCGCGGCCGCGGCGATCGCGCAGAGCGTGGCGGGCAGCCAGGGATACCTGGCGCCTTCTCCGAGGTGCTCTCGATGCGCGGGAGCCTGAGCATCGGGGCAGTCATCTCGCGTGCCGGGCGTACAAGGCGCCCGTCCGCCGGTTCGGCCGGGCGGGCAGGATGCCCGCTCCCCGATCGAGGGCGTATCGGCCTCAGAGGGTGCGTGAGAAGCCCTGGGAGAGGGGGACAGTCCCCATTTCGCAG
>JAPKGY010000399.1 GCA_026647385.1 Phycisphaerae bacterium
CGTCGGCGTCCTGCTTCACAAACGCGTAGGCGTACTGCGTGAATCCCCGCGACGAGGCCAGCAGCAACTTCCGGTGCCCGGGGTTCTCCGCCAGCAGGCTCTCCATCAGCTTCAGGCTGAATGGCGTCGCCGCCCGTATCAGCTCCGGGGAATCGACGTGATTGCCGAGGATTGCGGCGGTCAGGGCATGTGGCTTTACGACGAAGGCGCCAAGGCGGTCTGTTGCGAGGCCCACCGGACGGCGGGGATCGGTTTTTATGTTCCCAACGGGACGGTCGCTTTTTGCCGGGCGTCGGGCAACGCGATTGGGCAGATCCACGCCCGTGCGGCCGTCAATTGCACGGCCTGGGATCAGCCGTGGCGCGAGGCTGCTCCGTCGGCCCCGATCGAGGCCTCGATCCTCGTCAGTTGTACGGCCGACGCCCGCGACGCGGAGGGAACGCCGCACCATCACGCGATGGCCGCGGGCTTAATGGCTATAAACTCCTTTGGGTTCTATGGCGGCTGGGCCGTGAAGCTCGGCGGCGGCGTTGCGGCGGGCTTCGCGCTGAACTGCATGGGCAAGGGCCAGACGGGGGCGGTGATCGATCCGGCCATCGCCTTCTCCGTCGGGTGCCGGGCGGCGACCGGACAGGTGGTGGAGAGCGAGGCGACCCGCGATTACCGATTGTCGCGAGGCTCTCCGGCGCGGCGGGCGGGCTTCGGCGGTGCCGACGTCGGATCGCGCCAGATGCCGACGGTCGACCTGGCGGAGGTTCATTTGCTCAAGGCGCTGGCCGCCAACCGGCGCACTCTCCAAATCGCGACCGGCGTACTGACGATTTACGACGACGACGGCCAGACCGTGCTGGCAACGGTCACTCCGTCGGAAACCGGCGGCGTCCTCCGCATCGTTCCCGCGCTGGGGAGCTGTCCGAACGCGGCGGTGCCCGACGTGGAGTTGCACACGGCGAAGGCGGCGCTGTGCAATGTGCGCGAGCACACGATCGAAACCGGAGTTGACGCGATCATGGACGACGACGGCGAAACCGAGCTGTTGACCCTGACGCCCAGCGAGGCGGACGGAGTGATCACGGTGGAGCCGGCGTGAAGTGAATGTCCAATGACGAATGTCTAATGACCGAAGCGGCCTTTCGGCCGCAACCAAAACCGGGGAAGTCGATTTCGTTCATTAACTCCCTCTCCGTGGCAGGGTTGGGCGCTTTCGTGAAAAACATGCGCGCAAAACGCACACGTGTATCGCAGTAAGGTTCGAATCTCTAATGTCTCAAGCAAAGGATGCATGGCCTTTTCATTGGCGCTGGGACCTTGGCTGTTTTTTCGGCATTACGACCTTACGGCGAAGGATCGATGCGATTTGCGCGCATGTTGTGGCACGGGCATCCCGCCCGTGAGGACACGGGCTGAAAGTCCGTGCCACGGTTTGGCTGCGGCCGAAGGCAGCCTTGGGATGCAGGCACTGGGGGGTTCTTCAGATGGCAATTTCGCTGTTGGCAGGATGGCTCGCGCACTATGACCCGATTCACCGGGGGTGGACGATCGCGGGGATCGCCAATGGCGTTTGCGCGACGAACGGGTTCTGTTTTGCGCGGATCCGGGGCGGCTACAACTTGCGGCGGACTCGGGACGGCGAGTCGGCGGTGGAACTGGTCGGGGCGGCTGGGGCCGATGCGCGAACGGTGACGACGTTCCCATGGGTGCGGCACGAGGCCGGCGCGGGCTACACGTATCGGCTGGCGGCGGTCGGCGGCGGTGGCGTCGAGAACAACTTTTTAGAGGTATCCGCTCGGGCGTCATTCGACGCGCAGGGCGAGTGGCGGGGGCCCCGGCCGAACGCGCCGAGCGATCTGAACGTGACGCCGATCGGCGGCGGCCGGTTCCTGCTTCGGTGGGTCTACAGCGAGGGGAGCCAGCAGGTTGCCCCGGCGGAGTTCCGGGTGTACCGCGGGATCGGGTGGTCGGGGGTGGATTACGGCCAGGCGGTGGCGGTGGTTCCGTATCGTGCCGGTCGGCCGCATGGGAACTGGATCTCGCAGCCGTTCGCCCACGGCACGCGGGTTGTGTGGGCGGTTCGCGCGGCGTCGGCGGCAGGGGTCGAGGAGGACAACGCGCGGACGGCCTGGGGCTGGTCGATTGCGCTGCCGCCGCCGATCAATCCGACGATCATTGTGCGGTGCGTGGAAGATCGCCGAGACCGTGGATGACAGCGCGAGGATGATCGGGTGGCGCGGGGTGCGGGAAAGTGGAGAATGAGGAGTGGAGAATGGAGCAAGGGTTTCCGCGTCGGGGCGGCGTTTCGCTGAGCGGGTGCTTGCTCGATTCGCCATTCTCAACTCTCCACCTTTCCCCGGCTGTCGAGGCTGACGGTTCTTCCAACAAAGGCGGGTTTTATTGACGAGGGGGCGAGGGCTTATGAATCGATCGGCGGAGATGCTTCGGCGGGATCAGGGGGAGATTCTGAGGGCATATCGGGGCGAAAAGGCTCAGACGGGGGAGGTGGCGGTGCTGCCCCGGCCGGGAGCCCCGGGGGTGGTCGTTCCGTACGGGCGGGTGTCGGAGGTGGTCGCGACCGATCCGGCGTACGGGCCGCATTTGAGGGTGGTGCGGCAGGTGTGGAGCGGGACGCCGCCTCAGATATCGGATGGCGAGGCGGCGCCGATTCGATGCTATCCGAGTCCGAATCGGACTGTAAGCTATTATGCTGTAGGTGATTACGTGCGGATTGCGGCGATGCGGGGAGCGATGGTGGCGGAGCGCCTGGGGTGAAGGGTGGAAAGGGTAGGAAGGTGAGAACGCGAGAGGGGTAGGAAGGTGAGAACGTGAGAAGGGTGTGAGGGTGAGAAGGATTAGCGGTGGTATCGACGGAGGCCTGTTTTTATAATGATGGCGATCACGCATCAGAGCGTGACGGCGCTAACCCATCCGATGGTGGCGCTCACGTATGAGAGCAGGGTGGCGATCACCCATCGGGGCAGGAGTATGATGCTCGGCTGACCAGGGCACTTCGGGCCCGTCGGAAAGGGAGGTCCGATGCGACGCATTGCGGTGATCAATCAAAAGGGCGGAGTCGGCAAGACGACGACGACGGCGAACGTCGCGGCCGGGCTGGCCCGCATGGGCCATCGCGTGCTGGGCTCGACGTCGATCAACAAGGCCCGGGTGAAGGTGGCGGAGAACCTTTGGGTGGTCGGGGCGACAATCGATCTGGCGGCGGCGGAGGTGGAGCTGGTGAGCGTGCTGGGCCGCGAGGTGCTGCTGCGCGATCTGTTGGACCAGCACGTGAGCGGCGGGGAGAAGGACGGGCGTTTCGCGAAGTACGATTACGTGCTTTTTGACTGCCCGCCGTCGCTGGGCGTGCTGACGTTGAACGGGCTTTGCGCGGCCCACGAGGTGATCATCCCGCTTCAGCCGCACTACCTGGCGCTGCAGGGGCTGGGCAAGCTGCTGGAGACGGTACTGCTGGTGAGCAAGCGGATCAATGCCGCTTTGAAGGTGGGGGGGATCGTGATCTGCATGCACGACGCGGGGACGAAGCTGGGCGCGGAGGTGATCGAGGACGTGCGGTCATTCCTTGATTCGGCCAGGCGGGGCACCGTGCCCTGGTCGGGCGCGCGGCTTTACGACACGGTGATCCGGCGGAACATCAAGCTGGCAGAATCGCCGAGTTACGGGCAGAGCATCTTCGCGTATGCGCCGGACAGCAACGGGGCAAAGGATTACGAACGGCTGGCGCGGGAGCTGCACGATCCGTCGAGTATCGAGCAGGGCCCGGAGGAGCAGTCGGTGGAGGCGGTGGTCGAGGAAATGAAAGCCGTCGTTGAGACCGAGCCGGTGATGTCGGCCCGGTCGGTGCCGGCGGCCAAGGGGGTCTCGCAGACGAAGCCATCGCCGGACAAGAAGGCTGCGGCGTCGCACGTATCTCAGAGGGTGTGTGAGAAGCCCTGGGAGATGGGGACAGTCCCCATTTCGCAGCAGCCTCTGGACGTACAGGGCCAACGGCGAATCACAGCCCAGCCTTTGTCCTGGCGAAATGGGGACAGTCCCCGGGCTTCTCACACACCGTCTCAGAAAGCCAGGCCTGTTCCGCCCGTGAAGGAGGCCAGGCCGGCGGTTGAGGTGAAGCCTCCGGCGGAGCCGAGGCCGAAGCCGGCGCCGGCATCCAAGCCGGCGGCAAGAGTCGCGAAGCCCGCGGCGTTGCCGGCCCGGAGCGAGTCGGTCGGTGCGTTGGCATCGGCCGAGCCGGTGGCGGTGGATCCTTTGTCCGCGGAGATGTCGAAGCGACGCAAGGAGTTGGCTCGACCGGCGAAGCCGCTGTCCGCGAATCGCAACGGGCGAGTCCAGCCGGCGAAAGGCGACGTGATTCCCCCCCCGCCGCCGATGGCGGCGATTCCGCAGGTCAATCCGGGGTGAGGGGCAGGCGCGCGTGCGCGGCACTTCACGGGAGACCGACATCAGCTTGGCATTTTATGGTCGCTGGTAGCGGTCGGTCGCGGATCGAGTGGCCGTGCGGACTTGTGCGCGTAGCCGGCGTTCGTTCGCGTCCCGGTCGCCGTACGGGTCGCCGCGGGGACGAGCGCTGAAGCTCGCCGCAGGCGAGTCGCCGTGGCGCCCCGCGGCTCTTTATGGCTGACGCTCGCGGCTCCTTGTTGCTGAGGCCCGCGGATCTTTATTGCTGACGTCTGCGGTTTTTTGTTCCTCAAGCTTGCGGCGGCGAATTGTCACTTTGGTTTGCGGTTGATTGCCCGGTAGCCGATGTCCTTGCGGTGGTAGGCGCCGTCGAAGTGGATTCTGGCGATGGCTTCGTGGCATCGCTGACGGGCATGCGAGAGTGTGTCACCGAGGGCGGTGACGCCGAGGACGCGTCCGCCGGCGGTGACGACCTGGTCGCCGAGCTGTCTGGTTCCGGCGTGGAACACGACGGTGTCGGGGATGGTTTCGGCCTGGTCCAGGCCGGTGATGGGCTTGCCGCCGGCGTACTCGCCGGGATATCCGGCGGAGGACACCACCACGCACAGGGCGGGGCGGGGGTCCCAGTCGAGGGTGATCTGGTCGAGTTTATCGTCGATGACGGCTTCGATGGCGTCGAGCAGGTCGCTTCGCAGGCGCATCATGAGCGGCTGGGTTTCGGGATCGCCGAATCGGCAGTTGAATTCGAGGACCTTGGGGCCGCCGGCGGTGAGCATGATTCCCGCGTAGAGCAGGCCTCGATACGTCATGTCCTCTTTGTGGAGGGCATCGACGATGGGGACGAGGACCTCGGCTTCGATCTGGTGGAGGACTTTGTCATCGGGTTCGGGCGTGGGGCTGTAGGCTCCCATGCCGCCGGTGTTGGGCCCGGTATCTCCCTCTCCGATGGGTTTATGATCCTGGGTGTTTTCCAGGACGTAGATGTTCTGGCGATCGACGAAGGCCAGGACGCTGACCTCGGAGCCGACGAGTTTTTCCTCGACGACGACGGTGTCGCCGGCCGGTCCGAACTCGCGTTTGACCATGATGCGTTCGAGGGCGATGATGGCGTCGGCGGGGTCGTCGCAGACGATGACGCCCTTGCCCTTGGCGAGGCCGGCGGCCTTGACCACGACGCCGGTGTCGCGGGTGGCGATGTAGGTTTTGGCGTCGCGGAATTTAGTGAACATGCGTGCATCGGCGGTGGGTATGGAGCGGGTCTGCATGAGTTCCTTGGCGAAGGCCTTGTCTCCTTCGATGCGGGCGCCGGCTTTGGTGGGGCCGAACGCGCGGATGGACCGGGCGGTCAGGGCGTCGACCAGGCCGAGGCAGAGCGGATCCTCCGGCCCGACGACGACAAGGTCCATTTTTTCCTTCGTGGCGAACTCGACGATGCCGTTGGTGTCGTCAGGTTTGATGTTGACGGTTTGGGCATGGCGGGCGATGCCGGCGTTGCCGGGGGCGCATATCAGGCGGGTGATGCGCGGCGACTGAGCGAGTTTCCAGACCAGGGCGTGTTCGCGCCCACCGCTGCCGACGACCAGGACCTTCATTTCAGGATACTCTCATGCATGGGATCGATAGAATCACCGTACGGCTGAATTGTCGTCGAAAAGGGGGGGCAAGTAAACAGGTTGGCGCAGGTGGCCGGGCGGTTATGCTTTAGGGCCTTGCGGCGAAGGCTCACTGTGTTTTGCGTGCCACGCGTTTGGTTGTGTCGGAAGGTTGCTTTGGGGCCTTGCGGCGAAGGATCCCCCCTCCGCCGAAGCCGTCCACGCGTGTGTATGGGGGAGACGGCGGGCAAGGCTGCCCGGATGAAACCGTACGCGCCGGAGGCGAGGAGCGAGTTCCATGAGACGAGCAACCCCGTTGACCCGCAGAAGGCTCCTGACCCGCGAGCAGTGTCGGGCGGCAGATCGATACGCAATCGAACAGTTGGGGCTTCCCGGCGTGGTGTTGATGGAGAATGCCGGGCGGTGTGCCGCGGACGTGATCGAGGTCTGCTTGAAAGCCCGGGCGAGGAGTCGGGGCAGGATCGGTGCGACGGCCGTGGTGTGCGGCAGGGGTAACAACGGCGGGGACGGGTTTGTGATCGCGCGTCATCTGTGTCTGCGAGGCTGCCAGGTGGATATCGATCTGCTGGCGGACCCGCGGGAACTGAGGGGCGATGCCGCGGTCAACCATGCGGTGGCGGAGCGGATGGGGATCACGATTCGCCGGCTGGACGGGACGAAGGCGCTGGCTGCGGCGGCGCGGCGGTGGGCCTCGTGTGCCGTTGTGGTGGACAGCTTGCTCGGGACGGGGTTTTCGGGCGAAGTGCGCGAGCCGCTGGCGGGTGTGATCGGGCGGATCAACGGACTTTCGGGGCCGACGATTGTGGCGATCGATGTTCCATCGGGGTTGGATGCGGACACGGGTGAGGCGGGAGGCATCGCGGTGCGAGCGGACGTGACGGTGACGTTTTTGGCTGCGAAGGTGGGGATGGTCAAGTCGGTCGCGAAGTCCTATGTGGGGCGGGTGATCGTGGCGGACATTGGGGCGCCGCTGGAGTTGCTCGCGCGTCGGTTGGGGTTTTCAGGAATCGCGGAGTGAGAGCGGGTTTGTCTCGCGGCCTTTTGCTGCGATCTCCGGATATGTTAACGGGATCTGCGAGGGTGGCGTTTGGTTTCGTGTGGCAGCGGACGTCGAGTTGGCATGGTGCGGGGTGTGCCTGGATGACCGTGCGCGATTCGGCGAGAGCGAGACAACGCGGTTTTCAGGGCTCCCAGTGCCTCCTGAGGTGCCGTGTCGCACGTTTGCGCACGGTCATATAGTGCCGTTTCGGTAAGAGAGTTTCGTTGTAGTGCGGCCATCTCTCCGTGGGTGAGTCGTCGTGGTGACTTGGCTGCGCTGTGCAGGCAGGTCGCCACGGCGACGAGCGTTGAAGCCTGCGGGCCTTTGAGTTCGAGCAGTGCGGGTTCGAAGTTCCTTGCGCGTCACTTATTCCCGGGCACAGCCAGTTCCAGGC
>JAPKGY010000004.1 GCA_026647385.1 Phycisphaerae bacterium
GCGGACGGCGACAGCCTACGACTTGGCAGCAGCACTCGTTTCGCCCACGTGGAATACTCGATGCCGCACGTCTGCAGTGGACCATTTTTCGGAACAGCTCCTTTTTCGAGCGTCTTGTAGTGCATGAAGGCCACTTGGCCGCCCGCCATTTCTGGTGGGCGACGTTCTTCTTCGTTTTGCTGGCTGTCATACTCTTCTGCTGGCTGATCATGCCCCTTGCGTTCCTTGCTGCGGGCTTAAATGAGGATGACCTGCTCGGTGCGAAGATCCTGACGGCCATCATCGGTCTTCTCGCACCGTTCTGCCTCCAGACGTTCCTCTCCTTCGCCGCGTGTCTGTGGGCTCAGCTCAAGCTCGGCATTCGCGACTACCGCGTTTCCGCCTCTGTTTGCTACTATGCCTCGCCGCTGATGTGGCCGGTCGTGCTGACGCTGCTGAGCTTTGGCGTTCTGCCGATTCTTCCCTACACCCTGATGCGGATGCACCTGTTCGAGGTCCTCGGCCTGGACATCAGGGTCCGCGACGCCATTGGCCTTGGTGCCATAGTCCTCCTGGTCGTGACGATTCTGTTCTGGTGGCTGCGTCTGCTGGATGCCCTGCGCAAGGTCCGGCACGCCAACGTATAGGAACTGACCGCCTCGTTTGCGAGCTGGGCAGTGCCGTTTTCGGTAGGAGAGTTTCGTTGAGGTGCGACCATCTCTCCGCAGGTGAGTCGCCGTGGCGACTTGGCTGTACCGTGCAGGCAGGTCGCCGGGGCGACTCACCTGCGGAGAAATGCCTGCACCACAAGGGCTGGGCGAACCTGTCCAACCGGAAACGGCACGAACTTGTCAGCCCGCGGTGCCCCTGGGTAAACATGAGCTAACAAGTTAATCCACCCCTGAAATGCGATGCATCACGGAACCGGCGAGATGGCCACGAAGGGTGTCTGACCGTTTGCGGCGGGCCGCATTTCATAGCCCGGAGCAGCCTGGTCGCCGCGGCGACGGAGCGACGGGTCAGGCCCGCGTTGCGGGCTGCATCTGCTTGGATCTCTGACAGACCGCCGAAACTGCCACGAGCCCGGTCACGGACCCACGACGGGGTGCCTATTGACCCCGCTCGGCGGGCCTTATAAAAAGGACCGCAGAGGCCGACCGTTTCGACTCCACCCCAACCGAGGAGGCCCTGCCATGCTGCAGAGAATGCTCCGGATTCGCGGCCTGGCGACCGCGTTTTCCGCCTTCCTCCTGGCGGCCTTCGGCGCATGCACCTCGGACTCCGATCGGTCGTCGACCCCGGCGTCGGCTCCCGCCTCGATGCCCGCGTCCGCGCCGGCAGCGACCTCCCAGGCCGCCTGGCCTCCGAAGCCCCCGGCTGCCGCGGAATACGCCGACCTTCGCGCCGCGATGGTCCGTACGCAGTTGGCAGAGCCTGACGATGATCGCCTGCCGGTAACCGACCCGCGCGTCCTCGAAGCCATGAGGTCGGCTCCGCGACATGTGTTTGCTCCCGGGCACCTGCCGTCGGCCGCCTACGGCGACTGGCCTTTGCCCATCGGCCACGACCAGACCATCTCGCAGCCGTACATCGTCGCGCTGATGACTCAACTGCTGAAACTGACGCCCGAATCGCGCGTCCTTGAAATCGGCACGGGTTCCGGTTATCAGGCAGCCGTGCTCGCGCATCTGACTCCGCACGTGTACACCATCGAGATCGTCGAACCGCTGGCTGAACGCGCCCGACGGACGCTGCGCGAGCAGGGCTACGACACCGTCGAATGCCGTCACGGCGATGGGCACGCCGGATGGTCCGAGGCGGCCCCGTTCGACGGCATCATCGTCACCTGCGCCGCCGACCAGCTTCCCAAGCCGCTGTGGGACCAGCTTAGACCCGGCGGCCGAATCGTCATTCCCATCGGACGCCCGGACAGCATCCAGCGCCTCGAGGTCATTACCAAGACGGCCGACGGCCAGCGCCAGCAGGAGACGGTCATCCCCGTCCGGTTCGTGCCGATGACCGGCAAGCAGAAATGAATTGGGCGTCGCTCGCCATCCGCGGGCAAAATGGGGACAGGCACCGCCTCAGAACGATACGCACGGAGGCTGGGATTGCCTGAAAAGGTGGGACTTCCCGTCGCCGGAGGTGCCGCGTGGGCGGAGCCAGTCCCCCTTGTGTTGCCCGCCAACGCTTGCGCCGCGCGAGCGGCCGGCGCGTTACACCCAAATGAATTTGGGATATTCCCGCCGCTGCGTTAATCTGTTTCGGGTCTTATCCGGAGGATTGACATGCCGACATCCGATCGTCTTTCTCGCAGGCGTTTTCTGGGCACCGCCGGTGCCGCAACGGTTGCTCCTTACGTGGTCTCGTCGGGGGTCCTGGCCGCCCCGGGGCAGAAGGGCCCCAACGACAAGATCAGCCTTGCGGTCATCGGCTGCGGCTCGTTGGCCGAGGGCTGGCATTTCCCCCAACTCGCCGAGTTGCACGACGTGGTCGTGACGGCCGTCTGCGACGTTCAGAAGGATCGGCTCGATAAGGCCGTCGAACGCTTCAAAGGCCAGGCCAAGCCCTACACCGACTATCGCGAGGTCCTCCGCCGGGACGACATCGACGCCGTTCTGATCGCCACCCCTCCGCACTGGCACGCGATGATGGCCATCGACGCCGCAGAGGCGGGCAAGGACTTCTACTGCGAGAAGCCCATGACCATCCACGTGGCCGAGAGCCTGGCGGTCATGCGCGCCGTTCGCAAGCACAAGGTTGTGACTCAGGTCGGAACGCAGATTCATGCCCGCGACAACTACCGCCGCGTGGTCGAACTCGTCCGCTCGGGCCGGCTCGGCAAGATCAACGTCGCCCGGACCTTCATGGTCATGAACCAGGGCCCCGAGGGCATCGGCTACGTCCCCGAAACCGATCCGCCGGCGGATATCGACTGGGAGCTGTGGATCGGCCCGGCCCCGATGATCAAATACAACTCAAAGATCGTCCACGACGCCTTCCCGAACTGCTCGTTCATGGCCCACAGCGGCGGCTGGACGCCGGGCATGGGCCCGCACATCGTCGATTTGCCGTACTGGGCGTTGGAACTCGGGATCCCCAAGCGCACCTTCTGCTCGGGCGGGCGCTACCTGATCAAGGACATGGGCGATGCGCCGGATACGCAGGAAGTCCTCTGGGAGTACGACGATTTCACCATGACCTGGTGGATGTCGTTGATCAACTCGTACGGATTCGATTTTCAGGGTGACAACAAGATCAAGCGCCGCCACGGCGTTTGGTTCCACGGCGTGAACGGCACGCTGATGGCGGACTACAACACGCACAAGATCGTCCCCGAAGGCGACCGGCTCAAGGAAACCGTCGATATGCCGGTTACGTCCATGCCCGCCTCGCCGGGCCATCACCGCGAATGGATCGATTGCATCCGCACCCGCCAACAGCCGTCCTGCCACGTCGGCTATCACTACAAGCTCGACGCCGCCCTCAACCTGGCCAACTTGTCGATGCAGCTCGGGCGGGCGATCAACTTCGACCCCAAGACCGAAACCATAGCCGGCGACGAAGAGGCCGCCCGCGCCGCCATCCCGACCTACCGCGCCCCCTGGCGCTTCCCGGAGGAATACCTGAAGGCCTAGCCCACGACAACGGGCAACGTGATCCCGCTCAGCGCGCATAAAGAACCCCGGGCCTAAGCCGGGGTTCTCCGGCTTGGTCGTTCGCCCCGGTTGCCACGCCTGCTCGCCGTGGCGAGGCGACCAGGACGAGTTTCGCCACGTCGAATCATCGACTTCGATTTCGATGTTCGCCCCCGCGAAACTCTGACTTCGGTGTTTCGATGTTGCGGCGTTTTGACGTTCTAACGTTTTGACGTTTTTCTTACCCAGCTTCCCTCTCACCCAGCTTGTGATCCACCATGAGCAGCAGATGGGCCTTGTCAGCCACCGCTTCCAGTCGGCGGATGATCTCCTCAGCCGTCTTCTCTTCCTCGACCTGTTCGTTGATATACCAGTGCAGCAGGATCTGCGTGGGGTAGTCTTTTTCAGCCACGGCCAATTCGTACAGTTTGTTGATGGCGGCCGTCACCTTCTGCTCGTGGGCGAGGACCGCCTTGAACAGGTTCAGCGGCGTGCCGAATTCCGCCTTAGGCTTTTCAATCGGGCCCAGCGTCACCCGTGCGTTGCGATCCGCCATGTAGTCGAACAGTTTCAGGGCGTGGCTCTGTTCCTCCTTGAACTGCACCTTGAGCCAGTGAGCGATCCCCGGCAGGTTCTGCGCTTCGCAGTCCGCGGCCATCGCCAGGTACAGGTAGGCGGAGTTCAATTCGAGCTCGATCTGGTCGTTCAGTGCTTTCACCATCTTGTCGGACGGCATGTGGACTCTCCCATCAAAAGGTGTCCTGCGCGGATGTTCCGGAACCCGCTCGCCGGAATTCTAGGCAGGCAGGCGGGTCCGGACCGCCGCTCTCCGCGGGACGGCGATGATTTTTTGGCGCGCATCGCGGTCGCGGTTTGTGCCGGCGGCCTTGGCAAATCGCCCTCGACCGCCTATAGATGGGCAACACGGTGAGCCGCCTGCCGCGCCGCAACTCTCGACGGACTCGCCCCGAGGGGGACAGCCTTTTTGCGGGTTGCCCGCCGATCGAGAGCCCTTCGGGAGATGAGGCGTGCAAATCGCGCGGATCTCGGACCGGGCGGCCTTAACCATAAACCCCGGAGAGGCAATAAGATGCGAATATCGAGACGCGATCTGATGAAAGGGGCCTGCGCCGCGGGCGCCCTGACGCTGCTTCCGAGCGCGCGACCGTCGGCCGCCGGCGTCGCCTCGCGGCCTGACTCGGGGCTCGGCAGGCCCTTCAGCTTCGTCCACCTGACCGATACACACGTCACGGCGAAGCGCCGCGGCGACGCCGGCTACCGGGCATGCATCGAGTCGATTCGCCGGCTTGACCCGAAGCCCGACTTTGTCCTGATGGGCGGCGACATGGTCTTTGACGGCACCTATCACACCCAGGCGGAGTTCGAGGAGCAGATTCGCCTCTTTAAGGAAGCGAACGCGGCGCTCGACATTCCCTGGTACCCCTGCATGGGCAACCACGACGTGCTCGGACTCTCCAAGCGGCGCAAAGTCGCGCCGGACGATCCCGGGATCGGCAAGAAGATGATCATGGATCGCCTGGACTGGAAAAGCAGCTATTACAGCTTCGACCATGGCGGCTGGCACTTTGTCGTGCTCGACAGCATTTTGCCCGCCGGCAGCCCGCGGGACCCGCTTTACGAGGCGAGGATCGGTCCCGAGCAGCTCGAATGGCTGGCCTACGATCTCGGGGCCGCCCGGGGTCGGCCGACCGTGGCCGTCACGCACATCGCCGCCTTCTGCAACAACATCCAGATCGCCGCCCGGCCTGATTCCAAAGGTCTCGGTCACGTTGTCTCCGACACCGTCGAGCTGCGCACCATCCTCGAACGGCACCAGGTCAAGGCCCTTCTGCAAGGCCACAACCATCGCATCGAGGAATACCGCCTCAACGGCGTGTGGTATCTCACCAGCGCCGCCGCCAGCGGGGCGTGGTGGGCCGGCGATTGGGTCGGTTCGCCGCCCGGATACACCGTCCTGCGTTGCGACGGTCCACAGCTCACCTGGACGCATCACCCGTTCCCGTGGGAACCGCACCTGGAGCCCGAGGACGAGGTCGAACGCAAGGCCATCGCCGCGCAGAAATCCTTCGTCGCGGAGCAGCAACGCTTACTGGAGATCGAACGCGCGGGCGAGAGGCCGTGGCCTCGCCAGGAAAACTACCTGCGCCGATGAGACCGTTGCCCGCTTTCAGGTCTCATCGACGGACCCGTTGTATTCGTCGGCGGATTCCGGCCAGGCGTTCCGCCCGATGAGCTGCACGAACCGGCACGCGTACCGAGGCATCTCGATGGTCCTGCCCCCGCGCTGCTCGACGACGGTGAGGGTCTGCTCGTTTCGGCCGCCGATCGGAATGACCAGCCTGCCTCCGTCGGCCAGTTGATCGACGAGTGCCCGCGGCACCTCCGGGGCGCCGGCGGTCACCATGATCCGATCGAACGGGGCCGCCTCGGGCCAGCCCAGCGTGCCGTCGCCCACCGCGTAAGAGACGTTCGCAACGCCCAGGGATGCGAGCAGTCGCCGCGCGTTTTCCTGCAGCGCTCGGATTCGCTCGATGGTGTACACGTGGGCGGCCAGGCGCGACAGGATGGCCGTCTGGTAACCCGAGCCCGTGCCGATCTCAAGGACGCGGTGCGTCGATTGAACGTCCAGTAGCTCGGTCATCGAAGCCACCATGAACGGCTGCGAAATCGTCTGGCCGCAGTCGATCGGCAGCGCCCGGTCGGCGAACGCTTCCGCCACCCTGTCCGCCGGCAGAAACCGTTCGCGCGGCACCTGTTCCATGGCTTCGAGCACTCGGGGATCGCGCACCCCCCGCGCCCGGATCTGTTCGTCCACCATGCGCTTGCGTGCGGAAGCATACGATTCAGGAGGCATTTCAGCGCTCGATGCGATACTGATGAAAAGAGCCGCGGGCTCCGGTCGCCGTGGCGACCCGCGCGGACTCACGTCAAGTGCACCACCCATCGCCGAGTGGGGTCTTCCTCTGTCGGGTCGAGATCACATCCCGGAGGGCGTGTGGGAAGCCAGAGAACTGTCCCCCTCTCCCGGCACCCCAAGGATTCGAGAGCGGAAAGCAGGCTCCGGGAGCGCGCGCGGCCGTTTGCTCCACGTTCTACTTCCTCCTGCATTGTCCGCCCTCGGCGGGGCCACTGGACGGGTCCCAGATCACCTGCCGACTGTCGAATACCGGGCCGTCAGTGCAACACAGCCGGTAGCGCCACCCTTCCGGGTCGGTCGCATCGCGCACCGGCACCACGCACGACTGGCACGTCCCCATGCCGCAGGCCATCATCCGCTCCATGCAGACCTGGCAGGGCATACCGTACTTCTCGCACAGGACAGCCACCGCCCGCATCATCGCCTCCGGCCCGCAGGTGTAGACAACCGCCGATGCCGCCTCGTCGCGGTGCTTCTCGACGTATCGTTCGAATGCGTCGGGAATGATCCCGCGTGCGCCCAGCGAGCCGTCGTCGGTGCATACCACCGCCGGCGTGCCGACGCGGGCAAACTCGTCGACCGCCAATGCCGGTGGATCGACGCCCACTTCGGCTCCCGCCCGAATCGTCAACGGCAGCAGGTCGGCTGCTCGCGCTCCGCAGAATGCAACCGCGCGCAGGCCCGCTTGATGGACGGCCTCGGCCAGCCAGAGAATTGGCGGCAACCCGACGCCGCCGCCTACGAGGTATGCGATCGGTCGGTCCCTGCCAATGGCGAACGGCTGACCCTGCGGGCCGAGGACATTCACCTCATCGCCCGGTTGAAGATGGCCCAGCCAGCGCGTCCCTCGTCCGATCACCCGGTGAATGATGTCGATCTCGATGTTCCCGCTCGTGCGTCGAAGCCCGCCGATACTGAAAGGCCGGCGGATGAACGTGCTGCCGCCCCAGGTCGTATCCTTCGGGTCGCGACACAGAATGTGTAGGAACTGCCCGGGCCGTGCGTCGGGGAATCCCGACAACGCCAGCACCAACCGCCAGTGTTCCCGACAGATGGCGGTGTTGCTGCGCACCTGGGCGAGATAGATGCCCTTGGCCTTCGGAGCCATGTCCGCGGATGAATTCATAACCGGCATTCTAACCGCGACCGGCGGTGTACAGCCAACTCAGGGCGATGCTTGCGTTGCAGGCTGGGTCGATGGCTGGGTCGATGGCTGGGTGTTGAAGTAGGGATTACGGTACCAGTAGATCCCGTCGTTGCTGTTCGCCGCGGTGCTGTCCTCCGGAACCGCCAGGTCCACGTAATTGTCCGCATTCAGATCCCCCAGACCGATCAGGCCGATCTCGAAGTCCTCCGGTTGGTCGATGACGTGTTCGATCCAGTGCAGCGTATCGTCCGAGCCCGGCTTGAACCAGGCCAGGGAGGCCCTGTTCGTCCCGGCGATGAGGATGTCGTTGGCCCCGTCGCGGTCGACGTCCACGATGGCGACGTCCACCGGCGTCTGCTGCTCGAAGCCGAGGCTGAAGTCCGCCATGATGAATCCGCCCCATCGACTGGTCACGGTGGCCGGCTGGCTCATCCAGGCCGCCCGCCGGTCCGCGGCCGAGATGGCCGCCAGGTCCGGCTTGCCGTCGCCGTCGAGATCGCCCAATGCGATCCGCGTCGCGCCCGCGAAGCTGCTCATCGGGTGTTTGGTCCATGGGTCCTCGCCGAGGTCGGCCGGCTGCTCGTACCAACTGATCCCGTTCTGCGTCTCGCCGGGCGCGCTCGCGATCACGTCCAGCCTCGTATCGCCGTTGAGATCGTAGAGCAGCACCGAGTCGCACTCGTCGCGGGTCTCGTCGTCGATCGTCTGGAGCGTCCAGTCCGCGGGAACGTCCGGATCCTCCGGGGCCTTGAACCAGACCAGTCGGCCGTCGTCCGAGAGCGCGGCGACGATGTCCGGCCCGTTGATCCTGTCGACCTGGCCCACTTTCACGTCGAACCAGGCTTTGAAGTCCTCGCCGATCGACGCGTCGAGCTCGAACGGCGCCCACGTCGTTGTTCCCGGTACGCCGGGCAGATTCCGCGGGTCCTGGGGCGCCCGCAGATAGATGATTCGGTCCTGCGCCGCGACGACGAGGTCCGGATGACCGTCCTCGTTGATGTCGCCGACCGCCAGCGCGTTCACGTCGTTGTATCGTGCGTTCTCCTCAGCCACGAGCGTGAGCCATTCGTTATTACCGTCGTTGAGATGCACGGCGATCAGGCCGGGGGTTACCGGGTCGGTTTCCTTGGATCCGCGCCACGCACTTGCGATGTCCAGTTTCCCGTCGCCGTCCACGTCCGCCACGACCGTCGCCACCGGCGTGATGCCCGGCCGATCGTCCGCCCGAGCTAGCCGCCACGTGGGCTCGGTCACCTGATCGTCATCGTTCGAGTCGCACGAGCATCCCGCCAACAGCAACCCGATGGGCAAAACGAAAGCGAATCGTGTGTACATTCTGATCTCCCGTTTGATCTCGCCCTCCGTCGTGAGCCGGTCAGACTGCGCGGAGGCGTTTTTCGCGGATGGCATCCTGAACGGTACGCTCATGTCCCGGGCGGCGAGAATACGATCCCTGCGTATCCCACGGAATCGGTCATCGGTCCGAGGTGTTCGCGAAGCACCTCGGCGCTGGTCGTGTGCCGTAGCAAGCGGGCTTCGGTCGCGCCGCAGGCTTTAGCCGCCGCAAGCGTGGCCGCGACCGCGCCGCTGCCGCACGCGTTGTGGTTGACACTGGCTTCGGGTACGACCTCCTCGGCCGCCAGCTTCAGGCACAGGTCGATCATTCGACGATCGTTGACCGCCCGCGCCCAGTTTATTCCGTCGGCTCCCGTCCCCTTCGGAGTGAAGAAATAACGCGGGCCGTAATGCGTCAGGTCCGTCGAGCCGAGGAACACCGCCTTTCGGCCGAGGGCCTGAACCTGCTCGGCGACGATCCGGCCGGCCTCGGGTGCCTCCTCCACCGGGGGCACCATAATCGGCAGCAGCCGAACTCCGGGCTGCACGCACTGGATAAACGGCACCTGCACCTCGATCGAGTGTTCCAGCCTGTGGCTGTCGGCGTCCACGGTCAGTAGCGGCGAAGCGCCCACCACCGCGCCGGCCAACTCCCCGTCAATCTCGATCTCGCCCAGCGGCGTGATCCACGTCCCCTCCGCGTCGACACTCGCCCGCCGGCCGCGCACGCGGTGTACCGCGCCGAAAACCACGAACGTCTCGACGTCCGGATTTCGCCCGACCGCCCGGATCACCTCGGCCGCCACCGCTCCGCTGCACATCCAGCCCGCGTGCGGCACGATCCCCGCTATGGGGGTACGCGCTTTTTCGCCGAAGTCACCCGCCGGGGCGGCGGACAGATACTTGTTCGCCTCCGCCCGGCACTGCTTCGGCGATCCGGGGTAGAACTGGCCGGCCACGGCGGGGGAACGTGGGGACATGGCTAAACCTCCAGCCACGGCGGTGTTCGTGGCAATCCATTACACATTCTAAGCTTAGCGACTTCGTGACCCGCGCAGCAACCCCGGGTCGGTTTGCCCGCGACCTGGCGAGCCCAAAATGTCACGGGCCGACGAATCCGTTCGCGCGTCGCCCGCTCTTGCGAGGGCGGCGTTTTTTGAGTCTACTAGTGCCGCTTCCGGTTGGACAGTCTCGCCCGGCCCTTGTGGTGCAGGCATCTCTCCGCAGGTGAGTCGCCACGGCGACCTGCCTGCACGGTGCAGCCACGATGGCCGCACCACGGCGAAACTCTCCTGCCGGAAACGGCCCTAGGCCTCCCGCGCGGGGGCCGGTCGGCGGGCTTGGTTCCGCCGGCCAGGGGGGATGAGGCCCCGTTCGGCATCACAAGGAGATCATGGCCATGGCTACTGACAAACCTCGGGACGGATACCCCATCACCCCCGCCCCCGGCGAGCAGGGCAGCCAGCGACTCAGCCTCGGGCGCCTCCATCAGTGGGAGAGCCTCGGGTACGGGATGTTCATTCATTTCGGCATGTCGACGTACGTGGACGTCAGCGGACTGGTCAACTTCAAACCGACCGGCAACGATCCCGCTTCGTGCTACTGCCCCGACCGGCTCGACGTCGACCAGTGGGTGTGCGTCGCCCGCGACGCCGGCATGAAGTATGCCGTGCTGACCGCCAAACACATCTCCGGATTCTGCCTTTGGCCGAGCCAGCACACCGACTACACCGTCGCTAACAGCGGCAACACCACGGACGTCGTCGCCGCGTTCGTCGATTCCTGCCGGAAACACGGTATTCTGCCCGGCCTGTACTACAGCTCCTACGACAACCACCACCGCTGGGGCAGCCGCACGCGAAGCGACTTCGCCAGCCGCCAGGCGTACATGGATCTGTACCACAAACGTCCGCGCTTCGGCGGCATCAACTGTGGCCGGGAGGACGACCCGGAGCGGATGCCCTATTCCACCGCCCACTTTCAGAGTTTTCAGACCGCTCAGGTGACCGAGTTGCTCGAGACCTACGGCCCGCTTATGGAACTCTGGGTGGATCACCCCGAAGTGCTCGGCCGGGGCTACCGCACGTACTTTTACGAGGCGATGGCCCGCATCAATTCCGACATGGTCATCCTCATGAACAACGGCCTGCCCGATTCCGACTGCTACGACATCGACTACGCCTGGCCGGCCGACCTCATGGCCATCGAGCGCGGTCAGCCGCCGGCCGGCGGATACAAGAAATGGCGGCACATCGAGGGCAAGACCTATTACATCCCCGGCGAGGTCTGCGACTCGATCGCACCCGTGAAACTCGACTGGTTCTGGCTCGAGGGCGACGAGCCCCGGCCTTTCCAGGAATTGCTCGGGCAGTTCCAGGCGTGCAGGCAGGGCGGCGCGAATTACCTGCTCAACGTGCCTCCCGACAAGCATGGCCGAATCCCCGATAACTTTATCAGGGCCCTCGCCCATCTCCGGAAGGAAGCGGGCATCTGATAAGAGCCGTTGACTCTGGGTGTCCTGTGGTCGTGCGCTGACAAGAGCAGTTGGCGCCGGGTGCCACGCCCGCGTATCCGCCACGGCGAGACTGCGCCAGGGGCGAGCTCGCGGGGTGTGCCGAACGCCTGCCGTCCCGGTTTAGCCGCGACCCGAAGGGGAGCGCTGTTCCTGGGCGTTACGGGTTCTGGCGCGCCGGGATTATCCGGTGCCTCGGGATCGATACCTATTCCACCTTGTTCCGATGGAGTCCGCCGATGGAGTTACTCGGTTTCAAGCTGATCGATCTGGTCACCATTTTCGCCTACCTCGTCGGCATCACCATCCTGGGCGTGAAGATGCGCCGGGCCCGCGATTCCCAGGACTACTTCCTGGGCGGGCGCCGCTTCGGCAAGCTTATCTCGATCTTCAGTGTGTTCGGGGCCGGCACCCACTCCGACCAGGCCGTCAGCGTCGTTTCCAAGACCTACACCTCGGGCATGTCCGGCATCTGGTACCAGTGGCTCTATCTGTTCGTGACCCCTTTCAACTGGTGGATCGCCCCGATCCTCCGGCGTTGCCGGGCGATCACCACGGCCGACTACTTCGAGGCGCGCTACGACCGCTCCGTCGCCACCCTGTACGTCATCTTCGGTCTGCTGAACATGGTCGTCAGCATCGGCGTTCTGCTGAAGGGAGCCGGCGCCGTCGTCCGAGCCGCCGCCGGCGGGCAGGTCAGCGAGGAATGGGTCATCGGGGCCATGACCCTCATGTTCGTCATCTACAACGTCATCGGCGGGCTCTCCGCCACCATGGTGACAAACTTCGTCCAGGGCTGCCTCACCATCGTCTTCTCGTTTATGCTCTTGCCGTTCGCCTTCTACGAACTCGGCGGGTTCACCGGCCTGCACACCCAGGTCGCCGAATCCCTCGAGGTCATGCGACAAGTCAATCCCGATGGGTATGTGCCTTCCAACAGTGAAATCTGGTCCCTTGTCGCACCCGGCGAGATCGGTTGGTTCTATCTCATCGTCATCGTGATCAACGGCCTGCTCGGCCTCGTCGTCCAGCCGCACGCCATGCCCATCGCCGGGGCCGTCAAGACCGAAAAAGAAGCTCAGATCGGCAGCGTCTACGGTTCCCTCATGAAGCGCGTCTGCACCGTGGCCTGGACCTTGCTCGGGATGTGTGCCATCGCCAAATACCCGGGAGTTCTGGACAAGGCCGAGATCGACCAGATGTTCGGACGACTCGCCCACGACCTCCTGCCCCTGCCCGGTCTGCTCGGTATCTTCGTCGCTTCGCTGCTGGCCGGCATCATGGCGGCCTGCGGCGCTCTCATGCTCGCCTCCTCAGGCCTGTTCACCCACAACATCTATCGCCCCTTCATCGCCCCGCGGGCGTCACAAGGCCATTTGGTGGGTATAGGCCGGCTCGCCGGTGCGCTCAGCGTGGCCGCCGGCGTCGTCTACGCCTTCACCCTCAGCGACGTCGTCAAGGGCGTCGAGCAGTTCTGGATCGTCTCAGCCATGATGGCGATCCCCTTCTGGATCGGCCTGTTCTGGCGCCGGGCGACCGGCCCCGCCGCCTGGGCCTCGACCCTCATAGCCTGCGCTATCTGGTACGTCACGGAGCAAGCCTGGTTTGTCGAATGGGCCAAAACCCAGGCCCCATGGCTGCTTTTCGGCGGCAAGGTTTATCTGCCTACCCAGATGACCCTCTACCTCGTCGTCGGCACCGTCGTCATGATCGGCGTCAGCCTAATGACCCGCCGTCCCGATTCGACGAAACTCGACCGCTTCTACGAGACGCTCCGCACTCCGATCCAGCCGGGCGAACAGGTCGTCGAATCCCTCCGCCTGCCCGCGGGCGTTCAGCCGGCACCGCAGCATAAACTGATCGACCACCCCGACCTCGAAATTCAGGTGCCCACCCGGCGTGGCATCGTCGGGTTCCTGCTCGCATGGCTCATGGTCATCGCCCTCATCGGGGTCGTCATGCTCATCGTTCGTATTGGAGCATGAACGCAGTCGCGCCGGCGGGGGGTATTTGCCCCGTAATGGTCCGCGTTCGACTCCGACACCGGCGGCTTCCCGCGCCACCGGGCCGACACATGCCGGACTGGCCAGGCCGCCCTGATTCCTGTTATCTTCTATTTCACGTTGAGCTCCCTTACGATCGAAGGGCAGGAAGGTCGAAATGCGGAAGCAAAGCATCATCCTCTCGGTGTCCCCACGCCTCTGCGCCCTGCTTCTTGTTCTTCCCGGCTCACTCCCGGCCGCCGAAGTTCGCGGCAAGGCCGTGGCCGTCCCCGTGGGCCTCAATCCCGGCGAGGCCGTCGACATCCCGCTCGCCGATTACTGGCGATCCAACGCGCGGGTCTCCGCCGATGGCCTGACCGTCAACAAGGCCGACTTCCCCTACGTGCTCAACCTCGTCGAATATCGTTTCGAGGTCGCTCGCGGCGGCCCATTCGAGCTCCAGGCGAAATACCGCGTTCACGAGCCAAGTCTCGCCCAACTGCGCGTCAACGGGAACGATATCGCCGCTCTGTTCGACAAACCCGGCGACTACACGGCGGATTGGTCCTCGCTCGGCGCCTTCCCCATGTACACCGGTACGAATTTCGTGCGCTTCACCTCGCGCTGGATCGAGACGCCGTTTCCGCTGGTGACCGCCATGCGCCTCGTTTACCGCGGCGGGCCCGCCCCCGCGCCCGAGCCGGAACTCACCGTTCAATACCCCCGTCCGACGCTCGCCAAGGACTGGTACAAATCTGTCAGTCGTAAGATCCACTGCGACTTCCACAACGCGGGCTTCATCCACAACATCGGCAAGGATTTCAAGGCCGGCGAATATGTCAAAACACTCCAGGAAGCGGGCGTCAATGCCATCGTGGTCTTCGCGAAGTGTCGCCACGGCTACGCCTACTACAACACCCGCGTCGGCACCCGCCACCCGGGGCTGAACTTCGATCTCCTCGGCCGCCAGATCGCGGCCTGCCGCAAGAACAACATCGCCATCTGGGCCTACGTCTGCGTCGGCGAGGAAGAACTGTTTACCAGTACGCTCGATCAGCCGCTCTCGCACCCCGATCGGCGTTCGATCAAGATCAAGCCGGAACTCGACTCCGCCTATGAGAAGTACGAACTCACGCCGATGATCCGCGAACTCGTCTGCAACTACGATCTCGACGGCCTGTACATCGATTTTCCGGAGACCGAGGATTTCATCCGTCGGACCACGGACCTCGTTAAATCCCTCCGCCCCGGGATGGTCGTCGCCTTCAATCACCAGTGGGCCAAGAGCCGCGCCGAGCAGGCCAAACTCGATATCAGCGAACTCGAGAGCTGGGACCACAAGATGGCCTTCTACCACTGGCAGTACTTCGCCCGCTACGCGCGCGGGGCCGTCCCGCTCACCGCGATGGCCCTTCGTTTCTGGAAAGCGTGGGGGGATTTCGGAGGTCTCGCCGACGAAGCGATGCTTCGTTTCCAGGTGGCCACCGGCCAGGCCAACGGCTGCCTGATCACCATCGGCGACCATCTCCACCCCTTCGGCAGGCTCGACAAGGCTGTTTATGACCGCATCGGGCGGGTCCTGCGCGACGCTCAAACCATCGAACCTTACGTGCTCGATTCCGAGAGCGTCCCTTACGTCGCGCTCCATCGCCCGCGAGACGTCAGACTCTCCGCGGCGGATGCGGACTGCCGCGCTCTGATCGACTCAGCCATCCACTTCACCGTCGTGGACCCGACCCAGGACCTCGCGCGATTCAAGGCGGTCATTGTTCCCGACGCAGCCGACGTCGGCGCCGAAGAGATCCCCCGTTTGGAGCAATACGTCGCCGCCGGTGGCCGGCTGCTGCTGATGGGCAGGCCCGACGAAGCCCTTGCCCGTCTGGCTGGTATTTGCTTTCATTCCGGTGAAGAACCCGCCTACCTCCGAATCAACCCGGCCGTCCTTCCGACGCCGCCGGCCACGGACGTCTTCAGCTACCTCGCTATGACCCCCGCCGATCCGTTGGAGGGTACACAGATTCTGGTTCCGCACATCTGGTCGCTCGGGCACGGGACGCCGTACGGCTCGCGCCAGCAGAGTCCGCCCGAAGACCGATTCTCCGGCCTGGCGGCGATCACCCAGCGCACCCTCGGTCAAGGCCAGGTGATCTACATCGGCGCGCCACTGCTCAAGGTCTACGCGAGCTGGGGCTACACCGCGATGCGGGAGATTCTCGCCGATCTGCTGAAACTCGCGATCCCGCCGGAGGATCGACTGCTCGACGTCGATGCGGAAGTCCCTCTGGAGGTCTCCCTCAACCGCCAGGGCGATCGGTTGATCGTTCACCTCGTCCATTGCCCCCAGAACCGCCTGGCTGCCTGTTCGTGGAACAAGGACGACTACGTCCATCATCAACCGGTCGTCAGCGGAACCCCCACCGTCGCCGGTGTGAAGATTCACATGCCCGGCCACCTTGTCAAAGACCGCAAGGTCCGGCTTCTGACCGGCGATGCCCTTCTGAAACCTGCGGCCTCCAATGGCCGCATCACCGTCCCGGTCCCGGATTTCCGCATCCGCGCGGTCCTGGTCATCGAATAAGCCTGACTCCGTTGGAGGCTCCTGTCTTGGGAACAACGTCAATGCCATCTGATCGCACACGCGGCAAGGTCGGTCTGTTCGGGATCGGACTGGCCGCGTATTGGCCGCAGTTTCCGGGGATGAAGGAACGACTGGAGGGTTACCAGCACATCGTGTGCGATCGGCTTCGCCGTTGGGCCGATGTCGTCGACGCCGGTCTGGTCGACTCGGCCCCCGCGGCCGCCTCGGCCGGGGATCTCTTCGCGCGCGAGCAGGTCGAACTCATCGTCTGTTACATCGGCACCTACGCGACCAGCAGCCAGGTCTTGCCCGCGGTTCAGCGCGCCCACGCGCCGGTATTGATCCTCAATCTCCAGCCGGTCAGCCGGCTCGACTACCCCCGGACCGATACCCACGAATGGCTGGCCAACTGCAGCTCCTGCTGCGCGCCGGAAATCAGTTGTGCATTCGCGCGAAGCCGGATCGACTTTCACATCGTCACCGGCGTGCTCGGCGTCGAGAACGGCCGATTCAAGGAGGCTCAGCCAACGCATCCAGCCGCCGTCGCCGCCTGGGACGAGATTCGCGACTGGGTCCGGGCCGCCACGGTCGTCAGCCGGCTCAGGAAAAGCCGGATCGGGTTCCTCGGTCATACGTATCCCGGCATGCTCGACATGTACAGCGATTTCACGCAGCATACCGCCCAGCTCGGCACGCATATCGAGGTCCTGGAACTGTGTGACCTCGCCCGCCGATTGCCCGGGCCGCATGAAAAGCCGGTCTCCGACAAGCGCGAGGAGGCCGAGTCCATGTTCGACATCAGCCAGGACAGCCCCTCGGACCCGCTGGCCAAGAAGCCGACGCCCGAGGAGATGGAATGGGCCTGCCGGGTGGCGGTGGCTTTGGACCGCCTCGTGGCCGACTTCGATCTGCATGGGCTGGCCTACTACTACCGCGGCCTGGACGGCAACGAGTACGAGCGGCTCGGCGCCGGCCTGATCCTGGGCAACTCGCTGCTCACCGCCCGCGGCATCCCGTGCAGCGGCGAGGGCGACCTCAAGAACTGTCAGGCCATGAAAATCATGGACCTGCTCGGGGCCGGAGGAAGCTACACCGAACTGTATGCCATGGACTTCGATGACGACTTCCTGCTGATGGGCCACGACGGCCCGTTTCACCTCGAGATCGCCGAGGGCAAGCCCATACTCCGCGGCCTGGGCTTGTACCACGGCAAGCGCGGCTACGGGGTCAGCGTGGAAGCGAAAGTCCGACTCGGGCCGATCACCCTGCTGGCCATGACTCAAACCGCCGACGGCCGGCTCAAGCTGCTCGCCTCCCAGGGCGAGTCCATCGCCGGACCGACCTTGGCGATCGGAAACACCAACAGCCGTATCAAGTTCAAGATCGGTCTCACCGAGTGGGTCAACCGCTGGTGCCGGCAAGGCCCGACCCACCACTGCGCGCTCGGCGTCGGTCACGAACTACCCGCCATCCGTCGCATCGCCGCGCTGATCGGCCTGGAACTGGCGGAGATCGCCTGACCGGGACCGCCCGACCACAGACGCTTGACCGCGAACGCATGACCACGAGCGTCCAATACAGTCACGTTTATTCATTTTGATGCAATGCCAGGCGCGACGGGCAACCAGCCCTCTGAGGGGAGTACGTCCTATTGTGCGTCATGGTGAGGGATTGGGCTGTCGGAAGGGACGCGGTATCCAGGCCGATCAGCTCAGCTACCCAAACGCGGCCCCCCGCACACGCTTTGAAAGCCCGCGGCCGGCATGGAAAGGAAGTCACCCTGGGGTGGGGCGGCGTTCTATCACTCGGTCGTCATCAAGCCTGTCTCCGGCGCCCAGCCTTCGGTTTCGCCGGACTGGATCAGCCACCAGTTGGCGCCCTTGGCGTACACGCCGTCGAGTTTGTGTTTGAGGATTTGGCCGGTGGCGCCGGCGGCGACCTTGCCGGCTGGGGCGTACTCGCCGCCGGGGCCCAGTTTGAGCTCGAGTTCGGCCTTGGCCTTGACCGATTGACTGGGTTTGAGAACCTTTGAGAACTTAGCGGGGTGGACCAGGGCGATCAGGGAGCCGTTGGCGACCGCGCGCAGGCGGCCTGGCTTGCCGTCCTTGTTCCGTTCGGACGGCGTGTTCTTCACCTGCCCGTCCACCCACAACGTCGATGACCCGCCGCCGTCCTCGAGCACCGCGTAGTCGGCCTTCAGCTCGTTCTTGCAGAATTCCGCCGCCTGGGTGTAGGTCATGCCGATGCTTTCCGGGGATCGGCCGTCGATCACGATGAAGAACACATAGTCCCTGTTATACGCGACGGCGGTCCGGGGGTCCGTCTTGACCGAGCCGTGGGGCTTGCCCTCCGCCGCATAGCGGGCGGCCTTGGCTTCCCAGTGCTTGGGGATCTTCCCGTCGACCACGATGTTCTGCGTGGCGCCCAGGCTGCCCCACACGTTTTCCCAACGCGCCGGCTTGAGCCCGTACCGTTCGACGCCGAGGTCATCGAGCCGCAGGTCGAAGTGGACTTCCGTGCCGACCTTCGCATGCTCGAGCAGTCTGGAGGCGGCCGTACCCGCGGCGGACAACACCACACAATCGAACGGGATCGACGTCGAGCCCGTTTTGTCGGCCACCTTCAGAATCACGCCGCGGTTGCCCGGTTTCCTCGGGTTGACCGCCACCGGTTCATCCATGCGCACCAGCGCCTCGACGCCGTTGTTGTCGGTACCCGTCGTGCGGTCCCAATGCGAGGTATACAAAGCCAGTTCATCCCGCTCGCGCTGGTCGTTCAGTTTGTTGATATTCATCGCGCTCTTGTCGGCGAAGACGACCTGCTGGAGCTTCGGCCCGTTGAGGACATCGCCGCCGACGGCGCACCGGCGATCCGAGGTCCAGAAAAACGCGCTCAAGCCGCCGAAGTCGTTGTACCGCTTGGCATACCAGCCGCCGATGATCTGTCCGCCGGTCGCGTACCCCGTTTTGCCGCTGTGGAAATCACCGTTGATCGCGATCTTGATCTCATACCGTCGGCCATCCCAGGTCACGGTGTCGTCGTAACGCTTGACCATGTCGGGCACCGTCTCGAAGCCGCCCTTGATCGTCCCCTTGCTGGTCATCGAGTCGATCGTCCACGTGTCCAGCCTACGGTCGGCGCGGGCGACGAACACTTTCACCGGTCCCGGCAGATCCATCCGACGATAGTCGAGCCCCGGCGCGACGTTCGTCCACTGACCGAGGGCCAGCGTCGGAAACCCAAGACACCCAACAACCGCGCCGAGGCAAAGTGTCAGCCGCATTCGTCCTGCTCCTTGTTCGTTCGGATCATCGGACAGTGAGGAAATTCATCGCCCCAGCCGCAGTGTAGGCCGCCCTGGCCCTGGAGACCAGCTCATCCCGGCCGCCGACGACGGTCAATGGCTTGGGGGCAATTAACCCCATCGCCTCGGGCACGTCGCATACCCGCAACACGCTCAGGAACTGCGGAGCAGCCGGGTCCATGTGACTTGCGGGCGGGTCCTTCACGATCGCGCCCGCGATATCCGGATCGAGAATCGCCGCATAGACCGCCAACACCCCCGCGGCGCCCTCGCCGGCGACCAGAATCGACATGCCGGTGCGCTGGCGCATGTACCGGGCGGCGCCGATCACGTCCAGCAATCGTCCTTCATCCACCGTCCGACCGACCAGTGCCAACTCGCGTTCGACGCGATTCGGAGGAGATTTCGTGCTCCATCGCAGATCCCCGACGCCCCGCGGCTGACAGGCGTATATCCAGCTCGCACCGTCGACCAGCGGTGCCAGCCATGCGTGCGAATCGGGCTGGTCTTCGAGATCGACCAGCAAAACGAAGGGCACCCGTTTGCGATGAGCAAAGACGGATCGCGAAACCAGCCGATACTCGATGCCGTCCTCGGAGCCGATGCGCAGGACGCCCGGCGAAACATCCGCGATCTTGACGGCCGGTTCCGCCCGCTCGGGAAGCGCGCGGAACGGCACGCGGCGCAGTTCGGAGAGAAGCATCCGCTTCCAGATGTCAAATTCGCCCGCCGCCGGCGGATCGACCTTCGCCATTGGCACGAATCGCTCGTCGATCGTCGCGTTGATCGAGTCCGTCGGCAGTCCCCGTCCGTCGGGAAACACGCACAGGTCCTTCGGAGGGATCGGACACGTCTGCAAGTCGCTCTTGTCGGTGACGAGATCTTCCTCGCTGTCGGTGACGACCGCTGGATCGTTTTTCAGGTGCAGGTTGATGAACCGGTAGGCCGCCTGGCGGATATCCTTGCGATAGGCATGGTCGCCGACGCTTAACAGCGAGTCCAGCTTGTCGGTCGCGCCGAGGCTCTTGTACAACCGCTCCAGCCGCCGGATCACTCGTTCGTGGCCGTCGGCGGGGAACAGCGCGTCCTGGTCGCTGTCGATGAACATCAACGCGCGCGGGGCGACGAGTGCGGCGATGCGCGCCCAAGGCCAGGCGAACGTGTTCGGCATGAACATGCAGTCGCAGTGCTTGTCGACGCCGTTGTTGACCACGTAGTGACCCAGATCCGACAAGCCGCTGATCGGGACCGCCGCCTTGACGCGTTCGTCGGCCGCCGCGATCCAGAACGTGGATGCGCCGCCGCCGCTGATCCCGGTGACCGCGAGGCGATCGGCGTCGACGTCCGGACGGCTGGCGAGATAGTCGAGTCCACGGATGCCGTTCCAGCACTCGACCCCCGCCGGCGTGTATCCGCGCGACAGCCACCACCGCCGGCCTTCGCTGTAGAGCCCGCGATGCACCCCCTTGATCTCGCCCCGCTCGACCGTGTCCACGATCAGGCAGAGATACCCGTGCTTGGCGAACCAGATCGGGTTCGCCTGGTAGCCGACCTTGACGCCCTCGGGCCCGCGATGGCCGTGGCCGCAGACGTACAGGACCGCCGGCAACTTCGTCCCTGCCGGGACGTTCGTCGGCCGGTACAGATTGGCGGTCACGTAGAGCCTGGGCTGACTTTCGAAATACAGCTTGTCGACGGCGTATCCGTCGCGCTGAAGCGTGCCCGTCACGACCGGATTCAGCGGCGTACGCTGCGGCATCGGACAGAGACCCAGCATATAGAGGTATTCCTGCTTCCACCGGTCGCGCGTCGCCGCCCAATCGCCGGCTCCCGGCAGGGGGGCGTCGAACCCCGCGTCGAGCTGTCGAGCCAGCCGCGACAAATAGGCGTGGATCATCGCGTCGCCCGGACCCGCCGGCTGGGACTCCGCCGCCTTCCTGTCCGCCGGCGCGGACGAGCCTCCCGCCAGCACGACCGCCACAATGATC
>JAPKGY010000040.1 GCA_026647385.1 Phycisphaerae bacterium
AACCTCGCGTTCTCACCCCCGTCATTCCGAGCCCTTCCGAGTACTCGGCGCCCTGGCCGCCTGCGTGATCACCGCCAGTTCGTTGCCCGGATAATCCGGGTCCTGGAAGCCCGACAGCTCAAAAACCTTTCGCGCTTTCACCGTCGTCTCACGCATCATCAGCTCGTAGTACCCGCAGGGTATGATCATGTACACCGGCTCGGGTCGGGCCAACTCGCGCTCGATCCGTTCGGAGACCACCTTGAGGATATCCACGCCGACCTCCGCCCGGTTTTCGCGGATTTGCGACATTTCCAGTTCGTCGATCAGTCGTCGAGGCCGATAGCCCCAGTAAAACTCGATTGTCGAGTTCGGCCGACCCTCGACCCAGAAAAGGATGTCATCCTTCCGGACGCCATGATCCGCCAACCCCTGGACCAGCGCGATTATCTCCGGGTCGCCCCGCATCTTTCGCCCGACTCCCGGCCAAACCACCAGCGCGATCACCAGTACCCATGCGCACAGCAGCCCGAATGACGCGGTTCTTCGCCCGAGCGCGTAGGCGATCGCCGCCACCGTCCAGAGCCCCCACAGTAGTGCGGCCGCCACCACGAAAACCTTCTGCAGATCCGGGAACCGCTCGTGCATGATCTGGGCGCCGATCGCGAAGCCGACCCCCAGGCCTATCGGCACGGCGGCGCACGCCAGCCATACCAGTCGGCGTTTCGCGAGGATCTGCCCGAAGAACAACCGGTCCACTACCGGCGCCAGCAGCAGACAGTAGGCCGGCATTACCGACAGCAGATAATGAGGCCTTTTGTACGAGGCCGTGCTCAGGAATACCGTCCCGACCAGCGCCCAGGTCAGCGCGTACGCCAGTCCCGCCCGATGGTCGCGATATCGCTTCAGGAACGTCGCCGCCACAGCCTCGGGTAGCGAGAGCATGAACGGTACAGCCAGTCCGAGCGCGATCCCTGCGTAGTAATAGATCGGCGATTCCTTACTGCTCAGCTCTCCGCTGTACCGGTCGAGGTATTCCATTCGCCAGAGGTCCAGCGCCTGCGGCACGTGCTTATAGATGTAAAAAGGCCACGCGCCGGCCAGTACAACGAACAGAATCAGCCCCGGGATCAGCCACAGACGCCGCAGCCCGCGGACTTGCAGCCGCAATGCGGACGACGCCCGGTCAGCCATGCCGACCGCTTCCGTTTCCTTCATTCGCAGGAGGGGTACGGTCACGAACCAGTAGACGGCCAGCGCGAATCCCACCGTCACCAACGGCAGGGGGGCTTTGGCCATCATCGCCGCCGCCAGGGCGACGTAAAACAACAGCATGAACATCGGGCTCGGCCGTTCGTGCATCGCTCCGCGCCAGAAAGACGCGAAGCTCAGCGTGGTGAACATCGTAAGCATCATGTCGACCTGGGCGTTGCGTCCATAGAAGACCGACGCCACGCAGCAGGCCATCACGATGCCGGCCACCCACCCCGTGCGCCGCCCGAACAGCATCGTCCCCAGCCAGCATACGAGCAGCGCGTTCACGATCCCCGCGATCGCAGCCGGCAAACGGGCGGAAAACTCGTTCACCGGCCTCGCCCCGGTTTGATCCGTCAGCCAGGACGCCGCGGCGATCGACCAGATCCCCAGCGGTGTCTTGCGTATGCGTGTGACCTCACCCACCTGGGGGATCAGCCAACTATCCGACTCGATCGTCTGCCGCGCTCCCTGGGCGTTGATGGCCTCGTGGTCGCTGAGCGCCGGCCCGTGGCCCAGGCACAGCAGACTCGCGCACGCCGCCAGCCCGATCAACGCGACCGCGGCCGCCACGCATCGTCCAGCCTGTCCGCCGGTAGGCCGCTGGTCGACTTGAAGCTGAAGGTTCTCACCCATTCGTCACAAACCCTGCCCGCCGTACCGGGCGGGTGGCATGGGTCGCCTCGGCGACTCGCCGCGGCGAGCTGACTTGTCAGCCCCGTGTCCACCACCCAGGTGTGCGGTAGATCCCCTTTCACACCGCCCGCCGCCATCGGCACGCCATTTTTTCAATCCTCCATGCTCGACTCTCAACTCCTTCGGCTGTCGGGCGGGGGCAGGAAGGTCGACGGCCGCGATCAGCCAATGCGATTCACGATATCCGCCGTCGCGGCAACCGTCCACAGCCCGGCCTGCTTGACCGAGTTCCTGCTCCGGGGCATGATCGGTTTGGCAGCATGAATACCAGCCCTCCATCCCGGCGTGGTCCCCCCTTTATCCGCCTCATCGTGGCTGCGACGAACGTCTATCGCCGGCTGCTTGCCGCCGTCCTCGGCATCCTGGGACCGCGCATCGCTTACGCGCTGATGGCGACTCCCGCCCGTCTGCTCTATCGCGTCTTCGACCCGATCCGCGAGGCGAGTGAAGCCCAATGCCGGGCCGCCCTGGCCGGCAAGGTCCCCGAATCCGATATACGCCGCATCGCCGAGCAAGGTTTCGTCCACCGCATCTGGAACCTCACCGACCTCATGCTGGCCGACCGCCTGCTGCATCCCGCTACGTTCGAGCGTTACGGCGGGCGCATCCGGGACGACTATCTCGCGCTCGTGCGGATCGCGCGCCGGCAAGGCCGCCCCGTCATCCTGCTCACCGCCTATTACGGCTCGTTCGATCTGCTGCCGATCTTCCTCGGCTACAACGGCCTGCCCGCCGGTGTCGTCTACCGTCCGCACGAAAACGCCGCTTACGACGCCTATCGGCTCCGCATCCGTTCCCGCGGGGGCTGCGAGATGATCCCCGTCGATAACGCCGCCGACCGACTCGTCCGGATCCTCGCCGACGGCGGCACCGTCGCCATCGTCGCCGACCACCACGCCGACAAGGGCGGCGAGCCGGCCACCTTCCTCGGCCTGCCGACGCGCGCCATCCGATCCGTCGGCTTGCTCGCCTGGCGATACGATGCCTTCGTCGTCGTGGCCGGCATCCGGCGGCTCGACAAGGCATTCCGCTTCAATCTGGTCGTCGAGGATCTCTTCGGGCCCGATGATTGGAAAAACGAACCCGACGCGGTCGTCTACATCCTGAACCGCTATCTCCGCGGCCTGGAGCGCCTCATCCTGGCCGATCCTTCCCAGTACCTCTGGGCGTATCCTCGCTGGGGTGTGGATTTCCTTCAGCAACGGGTCGATCGCCGGGAACAGCCGGTCCCGCCCCAGCGTCCCAGTCCGTAAGCAAAAGCCCCGGCCCAAGGTGGCCGGGGCTTCATCGATGGCTCGTCGTCAGGGAAGCGGCTCAACTGTTCGATGCCGCCCGGGTGATCCCGGCGATCAGATCGATCGACGACCAGACGATGTCGTCGCTGCCCGCCAGTGCTTTTTCCGAGAGCGGCATTCCCAGCAAGGCCGCCACGACTCCCGCCACGTACAACCAGGTTCTCTTCATGATCCAGGCTCCTTCGTTCCGTACCGGTGCGACCGCCGTCCCGGCGAGCCGGGTTCCGCGGCCGACCTCGCTCCGTTGACCCAATGATTAACCTCGGGGCGATCACTCGTCCCTTGCACAGAGACTATCCATCGGCCGAGTCAGTCTACCCGAACGAGTTGGCGTTTCTGGTGCGTGCAACGACCTCTTTATCGGACGATCGCGCGGGCTAAGCGCCCGCCGCCGCGCCGGGTTTTTCTCCCGCCATGGCCGGGTAAACCAGACCGGCCATCAATGCGCCCACGATGGGTGCGAGCCAGAACATCCAGAGCTGACACAGCGCCCATCCGCCGACGAACAAGGCCGGGCCCGTACTGCGGGCCGGGTTCACCGATGTGTTGGTGACCGGGATGCTGATGAGATGAATCAGGGTCAAGCCCAGCCCGATGGCGATCGGGGCGAAGCCGGCCGGTGCCCGCCGATCCGTCGACCCGAGGATGATGATCAGGAACATGAACGTGAGCACGACTTCCGCGACGAACGCCGCTGCCGCCGTGTAGCCTCCCGGTGAGTGCTCGCCGAAGCCGTTGGATGCGAAGCCGCCGCTGACGCTGAACCCTTCCTTCCCGCTGGCAATGAAATAGAGGACCGCACTGGCAACGCCGGCCCCGACCACCTGGGCGATGACGTACGGCAGCACCTCGCTCCACGGGAAGCGCCGACCGGTGGCCAACCCCACCGTCACCGCCGGATTCAGATGGCATCCGGAGATGTGGCCGATCGCAAAAGCCATCGTCATGACCGTGAGCCCGAACGCCAGAGCCACGCCCACGAAGCCGATGCCCAAATCCGGGAAGGCCGCGGCCAGAACCGCGCTGCCGCAGCCGCCGAAGACCAGCCAGAACGTGCCCAGACCCTCCGCGACCATCCGATTGGTGAGTGGCATGAGTTGCTCCCGGGGTGGCCTACCCCTTGTTGAAGAGACGTGTCTGCCGGACGGAGCATCGGGTGACGACCCGATGTTCAGAATCAGTTTAGGCCCCTTCTGTGCGCGGAGGCCATATGAATCCGCGTCCCCGGCCCGAGTCCGATGGTCGGACGCCCGGCCGACGGGCGGAATCGCGGGGGGCGTCCGAGAGTCTGCGGCGAAGATCATTCGCCTGGGTGGCATGGCCCAACTTGTGAGCCCGTGCTCCGCGTGTCGACGCCGGAGGCCGCCGAGTTGGCTCGCCACGGCGAGGCGCCCGGGCGACCGGTGCCACGCGACGCCGCCCATTCGTCCCGCTGTCTCGCGGATGCACCCGAACGGCGCCCTCTACCGGCTTGTGACCGGCGTGCGCCCCGGGTATAGTGGAATCTCGACCAAGGGCCTAAGGCGGACCGCCTTTTTTGGGGTCCGCAACCGAAAAGGAACCTTCCGGGAAAGCATGCGCGCAAATCGCATCGATCCTTCGCCGTAAGGTTCTGTTGCAGTAAGGACTGTGATTGATGTACGAGCAATTGAGCAAACGGATGGACCGAGTATTCAAGCTGGCGAACCAGATCGCCCGCGAATACGAGTTGGAGTACGTCGGGACGGAACACCTCCTGCTGGCCGTCAGCAAGGAAGGGACAGGCCTCGGTGCCGATATTCTCGGTCAAAGCGGGGTCACCTATGAGAAGCTGAAGGCGGCCATCGATAAACTCATCCAGGCGAGCCTGGAGGACACCTGGGTTTTCGGCCGGCTGCCCGGTACCCCGCATTTCCGGAACGTCGTGGCGATGGCCATCGAGGAGGCGCGGAACCTCAAGAGCAAGGAAGTCTGCACCGAGCACCTGCTGCTCGGCCTGTTGGGCGAACGCGGCTGCGTCGCTCAGAAAGCCCTCAAGAACTTCGGCCTCACCGCCAAGCAGGTGCGCGAGGAAATCCAACGGGTGCAAGCCCAGGCCTGACCATGTCGCGCATCCACGACGGGTGTCATGGCTCGCGGCGGCGAGTGGACCTGTCGGCCCGGGTTCTCTTCCGCTGAGCACGGCTTGACGCTTGCGGAAAGATGCCGGACGGGAATCCCCTTTCCCATACCGATGTGATATTCTTTCCTTCATGGCCCGTACCCTTCAGTTGCTGCTGCCCGGATTTCAGCGATTCGACTGCCAGAGCTGCACTTACTGCTGCCGCAGCCCGATCGTGATGATTACCCGCGCGGAGCGGGACCGCATACTCCGGGCAGGCTGGGCCGAGCGATTGCCCGAAGAGCGGTTGTTCCATCGCCGACGATGGCTGGGCCACCGGCCTTTCATGCTCGCTCATCGACCGGACGGGGCCTGCGTCTTTCTCGGCGAGGATAAGCTCTGCCGGTTGCACGCCGAGACCGGGCTTGAAACCAAGCCGTTGCCGTGCCGACTGTTTCCGTTCGTCCCGGTCCCCGCGTGCGACGGGATCCGCCTGGACGTTCGCTGCGACTGCCCATCCGCCGCCGCCAACAAGGGACGCTCGCTCTCCGTACACGCCCAGGACATCGCCCATATGCTGGCGGAGATGCACGCTCGCCCGCGCCTGGCCCCCCCCGCCTGGCGGGGGGTACTCGGTTTGAGCAGCCGGGAGTTCGCAGCCGTAACCGAGGCGTTCGTCCGCCTGCTCCGCCGCGGTTCGCTCGATCCGCGCATGCGCCTTCGCGCCGGATGCCTGCTGATCGAAACGCTCTGCGAGGTGCGCCCTTCCAAGGTGCGGGGCGAACGGTTCATCGAGTTGATGGCCATGTTGTCCGAAGGCGCCGCGACGCAAGCGGCTGAACCGCCTGCGGTAGCACCACTCAGCCGGCGGTCGGAGAAGCTTTTCGGCCAGTGGCTGTTCCTGCACGCGGTCACCGACGATCCGCGGGTGATGCAGGCTGGACGGCTCGCGCGGATCGGGCGGTCTTGGCGACGCTACGGCCAGTCTCGGGCGTTTGCCCGCGGGGTGGGGCTGGTTCCCGAAGTCTCCCCCGGTTGGCCTCGGGTGACGTTCGAGCAGGTCAAGGCCGTTCAGCCGGCGCCGGACGAGGCCCTCGAACCGATCTGCCGGTTCATCCACCTCAAGCTCGACGCGCATGCCTTCGCCGGGCCCGCTTATTACGGATACGACGTGATCGCAGGGCTGACCGCCCTCTGGCTTTTCCCAGCGGTCGCGGGCTTCTTCGCCCGCCTGCGGACGGCCGAGGCCGGCCGGGATACCGTCAACGCCGATGACGTGCTCCAAGGCGTCCGGACCGCCTCCGCCACCTTCGGCACCTCGCCGGACTTCGCCCGACTCAGCGAGCGGATGCGCGTGCGGGCGCTGGCTGAACCGGGCGTACCCTCAGCCTTTCTCGCCCGCTTTGGGGCTTGACTCCATGAGCATTGCCCGCCGGGACCGGGTGCGGGTATGATTCGCGCCTTGCCGAGCACCCCTGGCGGCCCGGCCGGCGTTACCTCCGGTCGACGCGGGGCGTCGGCCTTGGAGGCGGTGACGTGGCCGCCGGATGACCACGTGAAACCTCAGGCTTCACTTGACGAAAGGATGATCCGACGATGGCAAGACCGGTCACGATCTTCACGGGACAATGGGCCGACCTCAAGTTCGACGTGCTGTGCCAGAAAATGAAGAGCTTCGGTTACGACGGGATCGAGCTGGCCTGCTGGGGCGACCACTTCGAGGTGACCAAGGCACTCGAGGATAAAAACTACTGCAAGAAAAAGTGGGAAACGCTCACCAGGAACAAGCTGGAGAGCTACGCGATCAGCGCCCACCTCGTGGGCCAGGCCGTCTGCGACCTCATCGACGAACGGCACAAGGCGATCCTCCCGCCGCACGTCTGGGGCGACGGCAAGCCCGAGGGCGTTCGCCGGCGCGCCGCCGAGGAACTCATGAACACCGCCCGGGCCGCCCGCAAGTTCTTCGACGCCGCCCCGCCCGCGGTTCGCAAGAAACAGAAACGAGTCGTGGTCAACGGCTTTACCGGCAGCAGCATCTGGCACCTGCTCTACTCGTTCCCGCCGGTCCTGCCGAACCAGATCGAGAACGGCTTCAAGGACTTCGCCAAACGATTCAAGCCGATTCTGGACGTCTTCGAGAGCGAGGACGTCTACTTCGCCCTTGAGGTGCATCCGACCGAAATCGCGTTCGACCTGGCGTCCGCCGCCCGGGCGATCGAGGCCATCAAAGGCCACAAGCGGTTCGGCTTCAACTACGACCCGAGCCACCTCGGATACCAGGGCGTCGATTACGTCCGGTTCATCCGCGAATTCGGCGACCGGATCTTCCACGTCCACATGAAGGACGTCGGCTGGTCCGCGACTCCGACCCGCGTGGGCGTTTTCGGCGGGCACGTCGAGTTCGGCCATCCGGATCGCTTCTGGGATTTCCGCTCCCTGGGCCACGGCCGGATCGACTTCGACGCGATCATTCGGGCGCTGAATAACGCCAAGTACGACGGGCCGCTCTCGGTCGAGTGGGAAGACGGCGGCATGGACCGCGAGTTCGGCGCCACCGAAGCCTGCGCCTTCGTCAAGAAGGTCAACTTCGCCCCGTCGACCGTCGCTTTCGACGCCGCCTTCGCCGAGGAGTGATCGCGCACGCGCAACGGACCCTCAGGCTACACACGACGGGGGGAATGGCCCCCCGTCGTCGGCGCCGGGCTTTGTGCGTAAACAACTCAAACTGCCCGATCGCATCCGTCGGAACAATATAACTCCAAAGAGCCGCGGCTCCTTAACCCTCGAATCGCTCAGTTCGAGCAAAGAAGAGAGACAACAGAGGAGTACTGACCCCGTCCACCGTGAGAACAACCGCACGCCCCTCCGCGATCCCACACCGGACGGCTGCGACCTTTCTCGATTCTCACTCTCAATTCTCCACTTCCCCGGCCGCCGCCCATGCCCGCTGCTGATCGGCCCAGGTCTTGAGTTGCTCGTCGACGCCGGGAGACTCCAGTGCCTGGTCGTACCAGCGGACCGCCTCGCGGTCCCGGCCGATACGCCGGTTCAGTTCCCCCAGGAGGTAACACGCTGCAGGGCGGTTGGCTTCGCTGATTTGATTGCCCAGCAGCGCCCGCTCGAA
Organism: Phycisphaerae bacterium; assembly: GCA_026647385.1. Classification (GTDB taxonomy): domain Bacteria; phylum Planctomycetota; class Phycisphaerae; order UBA1845; family PWPN01; genus JAPKGY01. The sequence goes on from JAPKGY010000040.1 coordinate 8,429, forward strand.
GCATTCAGCCGCCGCGACCTGGTGCTTGCGTTCTCGATCGATGGAATCGCGCATTCGTCGAATCGCATCCTGGAGCGCGGTCGGGAACGGGTTACTCTCGATCAACCCGTCGAGCATCGGGGCGGCCTGGCGGTTTTCGCCGTGTCGGCGAAGGAGCATCGCCAGGGTCAGATCCACGTAAGGTCGCTGGTATCGGGTGAATCGGCCGCCCGCGACGGCCTCGGCGATCCGCGTCGCCAGTTGCATCTCGACCTCGGCCTGATTGTCCTTCGGAGTCGGCTTGGGCCGCCACATCCTGGCAAACTCCATGACTCGCGCGAGTCCCCGATCCGGCGGCAGAGCGGAGCCTTCATCGCGCTGGATCCAGGCCGCCCGAAGGTGCAGCCAGGCCAGGGCTTCGTCCGATCGCTTCTGCCACTGATAGCAGGTGATCGCCAACTCGTACCGGACCGCCGCGTCGAGATCCAGCGGGTCGCTGGCGGGCGTGAAGCCTTTCGGCAACGTCAGTTGGGGGCGCTTCAAGATCCGATTGCGCACGTCGGCCGGGACCACACCGGACTCCCGAAAATCCGTCTCATACCCGCTGTATCCGCATCTCGGACACGTGGCGATGCGGTAGTACTCGGGTTGAGGTCCGCTCGCCCGCCCGAAGAGATCGCGGTCGACGCCTTCGTCAGTGTTGGCCCCCGAGCAAGTCACCGCGGTGAACACCTGGCGGCAAACGGGGCATGTGATTTCGTAACGGATCAATCGGCCGGCCGTCCCCGGCGCGGGGCCGACCTCGGCCGTTGGCGGGCAGAAAACGGCTGCTACAACTAGGATGGCCAACCGGGTGCGAGGAATCAGCATGGCCCGCGATTATAACGCCGCGCGCCGATGCGTCGATGCGGAAGGAGAAACGACCGATTCGGGAGCCCGGGCAGTTCCGGCGGTTCCGTCAAGAACGGCATGTCATGGGTGGGCTGACTTGTTAGCGCCGTTTCCGGTAAGCCGGTTTCGCCCGACCCTTGTGGTGCAGGCATCTCCCCGCCGGTGAATCGCCACGGCGACTCCCCGGCGGGGAGATGACCGCACCACAACGAAACTCTCTTGCCGGAAACGGCATGAGCCGCGGGTTCAGGCTGCCCGGCGCCGTCTTGGCCAGCAGAAGGCCAAGCCGATCGCAATCAGCGCGACGGTGGCCGGTTCGGGCACACGTTGAACGAGGGACAGGCTCCGAACCTCCGGAACGACCATCGCGGACTGGAGATCATCCGGGAAGATCAGTTTCCCCAGCAGGTCCTTCGACGGCTCCTGGCCGAGCAGGGCGGAAATGATCGAATGGTTCACCGCCTGACCGATCTGGTCGCCGGTTGCCATCGTCAGATCGGTGATCGAGTTCAGATCCATGCCCTCGGGCAGGCCCCGAACCGCTTTCTGACTGAATTTGGCAAAGGGGTTCTCGGTGCCCGCCGCGGTGAAGAAAGGCTGCGTCAGGGCCGCCAGGACGTCGGCGTAGATGTTGCCCGATACGATGATGGGACCGGCATCGAAATCCAGCGTTCCCTCGTCGGCTCCCGCGAAACCCTCCGTCTGGAATTGCCCGCGGTTGGAGATATGGAACGTCAGGTCGTAGAAGCCCAATGCGTTGATCGTCGTATCGACGTCGAGCAGAATGCTGCCCGTAGCCGTCAGATCCTGGACCCCGTAGTTCGCCTTCATCGTGTAGCTGAGCGGACTGGCCGTCTCCATCGAGAACCGGGCCTGCGGCAGGCCGCGGAGCGTGTAACCCGCGGAGATCGCCACTCGACTCGGGCTTGTGTCGCCCAGGGTCAAATCCGCCAGACCAAACCGAAACGTCTGACCGCTGTAGAACGCACTGGCGTCAAAGTCCCACCCCTTACCGAGGTAGTTCTTGTTGACCTGGGTGTTGTAGTCCAGCAGGTTCAACC
>JAPKGY010000400.1 GCA_026647385.1 Phycisphaerae bacterium
ACCGCCAACTTTGGCGCGAAGATCGGAAAATTATTCTTCGAGGTGGATCAGGCTGTGGGCGCCAGACCGCAGAGCACCGCCGCATTGGACAGCAATGGAAGCCACAGGCATCCCGCGTTACGCGTGTATCCGTCTTCTCTCACAATCCTGATCTCCGCAGCTTGTTCGCGATCGTGGCCGATCGAAAGGCGCGCGGCGAGCGGCAGCGATTCCTTCCGCAGGCTATGTTCGATATGACCATCACCCTCACGAACGCGACACCGGCTTCCTCCATGTTGACCGCCTTGCTCAATTACCCGAGCCCCGATGTCCGGTTATTGACCGCCTGTCTCGGGTTTGACGGCGTAGGACAATCCCAGCTTATCCTTCTGCTGTTCGAGCCAGTTCAACAGCAGACGGCGGTGCCGATTGAGTTCGTCGCGGTATTCGGGATCGGCGGCCAGGTTTTTCATCTCCCCGGGATCGCGCTCGAGATCGACCAGCGTCTCGCGGCGTTCGCCTTTGTCGTATACGCAGTACTTGAACCGATCCGTGCGGACCATTCGGCCGTTCTCACACTCGACGAAGACCTCGGTTCGCCAGTCGGTCACCGATCGCCCCTCGGCCAGCGGCCGAAGGCTGCGGCCCGGCAGACCGGCCGGCGCTTCGATACCGGCGTAGTCACACAACGTCGGCAGCAGATCCAGCCCGTTGGACACCAGGTGCTCCCGGTCCACCCGTCCGGCGGGAATCACACCGTTCAAGGCCATGATGAACGGAACCCGAATCGACTCCTGGTACAGGAAGCTCTTGTAAGCCAACCGATGGGCGGCGTCCATGTCGCCGTGATCGCTGGTGAAAACGACCAGCGTGCCGTCTTCCAGACCCGACTCCTTGAGCGCGTCGAGAACCGTTCCGATTTCCGCGTCCACCCTCTCGGTCAAACGGGCATACAACCACCGGAACAGGCGCCAGGTGTCCTTCGACCAGTTCTCCCGCCCGTGGCGGCGGGTCGTTTCCCGGATCATCTCGAGTACCGCCTCCGGCTCATCGTTGGCAACGTCGAAATTGTCCGGCAATGGCGGGCACTTCTCGCGAATAAAGCGTTCGAGGTCGCCGCTCTTGCGGGCCTGGTCCAGAACTTCCTCGCAGATCCGGGAGTCCTCCCTGGTCATGACGGGCCGACCTTCGTGCCGCGCCAGGTCATTGATCATCATGTAGCACACGTCATGCGGATTGATAAATGACGCGAACAGAAAGAACGGCTGGTCAGGACGGCTCTTGAGAAACTTGGCGCAGGCCTCGGCCAGCCCCTCTCTTCGGTCGTCGGTCAGTTTCTCGTAGCCTTCGGTCATCACAAACCTGGACAACTGCCTGGGCAGGTGGTCCTTGCCCCCGTAGACGCAGCGATAGCCGGCTTTGCGCAATAACGGCCCGAGCGACTCCACGCGCATCTGCATGGGAACGGGCAGATTCAACTGGTTCGTCCGCATGCCGATCGCGCTGGGCATTCGGCCGGTCTGGAGGCTGAACCGGCTCGGCACGCAGACGGGATTCGTCGCGTGGGCCAGCTCGAAGCGAATACCTCTTGCGGCCAGCGAATCCAACGCCGGCGTCTTCAGGTTGCGATTGCCCGTGCAACTCATCATGCCCGCGTGCTGCTGGTCGGTCATGATGAACAGGATGTTCGGTCGGCGACGACCGTCGGCGTCGCCGGGCCGGGTGGCCGGCTCCTGGGCGGCGGACAACCCGGACACCAGCGCGGTAACCACAATCGTCGGAACAGTCGGGAATTCCAAGCGGATCATTCTCCTCATTCCTTTCATCCGTTTCCCAAAAAGCAGGCCTTCGAATTTCTGGGCCCCATGTCCACACCGCCCGGGAATTCTACAGCCGGTCGCGTCGCCCCTGTAGTGGCCGTAGCCCGGTTTTCGGCCCGGTCGCACGTTCTTCGGGGCCGTGACAGACCCGGCGGACCGTCCGAGCCCCTAGCGGTAGCGCGGGGCCACAGTCGCGACTCAACCGGGGCCGTATTGAAGGCGGCAGATACGGCCCGTGACGCCAACCCGACCCATCGCTTCCGGCTTCGTCCGCTGCGGTGGACTGCGCCGGGACAAGGCCGCCCCAGGCTCAAAAATGCAGCCTGCCCTGAACTGTCGCGACCCGCGGGCTCTCGACCCCAAGATCATGCTTGAATACCCGGGATGGCATGCGGTACAATGAGGCAGCGGGGACAAAACAACTTTATCGGCCTTCTGCGGAGCAGGAAATCCAGTCGTCTTCTGAAGTCGGGGACGCGACTCTCTGCGCATTGTTTGTCGCGGATCGACCGGGAGGAGCCGTGGACAAGATCCTCTTCTCATGTGTGATCCTCGGTGTCACAGCCGGCATCGGGGCCGCGCCCGCGACCGCGGATACCCCGGTCCGCCGGATTTCCATCGCCGCCTACCGCGACAAGATGCAGGCCGGCTGGATCGGCCAGATGGCCGGCGTCAGTTGGGGCGAGGATACGGAGTTCCGGTACAACGGACGCATCATCCCCGCCGGCGAGGTCCCGACGTGGTCGCCGAGCTGGATCAACGCCGCGTTCGATCAGGACGACCTCTACGTGGAGATGACCTTTCTCCGTACCCTCGAGCTGCACACCTTCGACGCGACCATGCGCCGGGCAGGCGTCGATTTCGCCAACAGCCAGTATCGCCTCTGGCACGCCAATCTCGCCGGCCGAAACAATCTCCGCGGCGGGACCCTGCCCCCCGATTCGGGCCATCCGATCTTCAATCACCACAGCGACGACATCGACTATCAGATCGAGGCGGACTTCTCCGGTTTGATTTCCCCGGGGCTGCCCAACACAGCCATCGCGCTGGGCAACAAGTTCGGCCGGCTGATGAACTATGGCGACGGGCTCTACGGCGGTCAGTTCGTGGGCGGGATGTACGCGGCCGCCTTCTTCGAGTCCAATCCCGTCGCCATCGTCCAGGCGGGCCTGGCCTGCATACCCGCCGGCAGCCAGTACGCCGAGGCCGTCCGGGATATGCTCGCCTGGTACCAGCAGGACCCGGTCAACTGGCAGAACACGTGGCAACTCCTCATGAACAAGTACCATTGGAACGCCGACTACCGCAGGTGCTCGTGCGAAACAGCCGACGATTTCAATATCGAAGCCAAGCTGAACGGAGCCTACGTGGTCATGGGGCTTCTCTACGGCCAGGGCAACATGGACAGCACGATGCGGATCGCGATGCGGTGCGGGCAGGACTCTGACTGCAACCCGTCGACCGCGGGCGGAGTGCTGGCAACCGCGATAGGCCTGGCGAACGTTCCCACGCAGTTCAAGTCCGGGCTCAGTTACACACGCATGTTCAGCTACACCGCGTACAACTTCCCTCAACTCATCAACGTGTGTGAGGCACTCGCGCGCCAGGCGGTGATCAAGGCCGGCGGCTGGATCGAAAGCGGCGGCGGCGGAGACGTCCTCGTCATTCCGATCCAGACGCCGCAGCCCAACGCTCTGGAGCAGTGTTGGGATCCCGGTCCAACCTGCCGGATCATCACGACCGGCGACGACGGCGACGGCGACCGCACGTCCGACGCCTGCGACAACTGTCCGACCACCGCCAACGGGGACCAGAAGGACGCCGATTACGACGGCTTCGGCGATGCATGTGACAATTGCCCGGCGGTGGTCAATCTGGATCAGAAGGACACCGACGGCGATGGCGTCGGCGACGTGTGTGACAACTGCCCGCTGCTTTCAAGCACCGATCAGACGGACACCGACCGCGACGGCCTGGGAAACCCCTGTGATCCCGACGCGGATAACGACGGCATCCCGAACGTGCAGGACAACTGCTGGCTGACGCCCAGCCCCAATCTGAACGACGGAGACGGCGACGGCGTCGGCGACCCCTGCGATGCCTGCCCCTCCACGATAACGGGCGTCACGGTGGATGCCGAAGGCTGCACCCCCAGAGGTCTGGGCGACATGGACCGCGACGGCGACGTGGACATGGAGGATTTCGGCCGCCTCCAGGTCTGCCTGACAGGGCCGGCCATCCCCCAGAACAATCCCGCTTGCCAGGAAGCCAATCTCGATGCCGACACCGGCGACAACGACGTGGACCGCAACGACGTCGCCATCTTCCTCAGATGCCTGAGCGGACCGAATCACGGAGCCGATCCGAACTGCGCGAATTAGCCCGCGTATCGCCCGTGCCGGATTGGCGCCCTGGTCCAGCCAGGCGCCAGGGCTGTTGCCTTGCAGCCGGATTCATGGCACCCGATGGTGATGACCGGTATAATCGTGGACATCATTCCCGTGGCAATGCCATCGATGATCACTGTAGCAGGCCCCGT
>JAPKGY010000401.1 GCA_026647385.1 Phycisphaerae bacterium
ACGATCCCGAAAACCACGAGAGAATGACTCGTTTGCGGGCCCAGAAGGTCGCGAAAGTCGTCGAGTCCATTCCCGACCAACAGGTTTTCGGGGAGTCGTCCGGCGAGCTCCTGGTGGTCAGTTGGGGCGGAACGTTCGGGGCGGTCCGTACCGCCGTCGAACGCGCCCAGGCCGCCAAGATGTCCGTCTCGCACGCGCACCTGCGATACCTGAATCCCATGCCCGCGAATCTGGGCGCGATCCTCAAGCGGTTCGACAAAATTCTCGTACCCGAACTCAACCTTGGGCAGTTGCTCCTCCTGCTGCGGGCAAACTACCTGGTTGACGCCCGCGGCGCGAACAAGGTGAAAGGTCAGCCTTTCCGATCGAGCGAGGTACTCGATCACATTAAGGCGATGATCAACGGAGACATGAAATGAGCGTCGCCTCCCCTCCATTGCCGGCTACAACCCGCCAGCCGAAGGATTATGCCAGCGGCTCCGAGGTTCGCTGGTGTCCCGGCTGCGGCGATTACTCGATCCTCGCCCAGCTCAAGAAGGCCTTTAGCGCCCTCAACAAGGACCCGGATAAGACGGTATTCATCTCCGGGATCGGCTGCTCGAGTCGTCTGCCTTATTACATGGCGACCTACGGGATCCACGGCATCCACGGCCGGGCCCCGGCCATCGCCACGGGTTTGCGCCTCGCGCGACCCGATCTCGATATCTGGGTCGTCACCGGCGACGGCGACGGCCTGTCGATCGGCGGCAATCACCTGCTCCACGCGATTCGGCGAAATCTCAACATCAAGATTCTCCTGTTCAACAACCGGATCTACGGCCTGACCAAGGGGCAGGTGTCTCCGACCTCCGGCATCAACAAGAAAACCGTGTCCACGCCCTTCGGCTCCGTCGGCGGCCAGATCAATCCCTGTTCCGTTGCCATCGGGTGCGAGGCCACGTTCGTCGCTCGAACGGTCGACATGATCCCCGCCCATCTCGAGCAGACCATCCTGCGCGCAGCCGCACACCAGGGCGTGGCCTTCGTGGAGATCTACCAGAACTGCAACATCTTCAATAACGGGGCGTTCGAGCACGCCACCGATCGAGAGGTTCGCGACGACAACTTGGTGGCCCTCGAGCACGGCAAGGCTTTGATTTTCGGCAAGAACGGCGACAAAGGCATCCGGCTGGGTCGCGGCTATCGCCCGGAGGTCGTTACCCTCGGCGACGGCGGCGCGAGCGTCTACGACCTCCTGATTCACGACGAACGCGCCGCTTCTCCCGCGCTGGCGTTCCTGCTCAGCCGACTCCAGTACCCCAACTACCCCGAACCGATCGGGGTCTTCCGTGATGTTTCGGCCCCTGTATACGACCAACTCATCGACGAGCAGGTCCGGAAGCTGACCGTGCAGATGGGGCCGCCCGATCTGCAAAGCCTGCTCCGGGGGCCCGAAACCTGGCAAGTGAACGGAGGTGGGTCGTGATCTGCCCGGCCTGCGGACACGTGAACATCGCCGGCGCCGACATCTGCGCGTCCTGCGAAAACTCCCTCTCCGTGGCCGAGCAGACCGCTCGATCCGTCACCCCCCTCGAACACGGCATCCAGTCCGATCCGATCCGGGTGCTTAAGCCGGTGAAGCCGGTCACGGTCGAACCGACGACCCGCCTCAGCGAGGTCGTCCAGCTCCTGGCGAACCATAACATCGGATGCGTGCTGGTCACCTTCTGCGACGCGCTCGTCGGGATCTTCAGCGAGCGAGACCTCCTGATGCGGGTCGGCGATCGGATGGAGGAACTGGCCAATCACCCCATCCGTCACTTCATGACCCCTGCTCCGGAAACGCTTACCGAGGACGATACGATCGCATTCGCGGTCAACCGCATGGCCCTCTGCGATTTCCGCCACATTCCGATCGAGGATCAGGAGAAGCCGGTGGGGATCATCAGCGTGCGCGACGTGCTCCGGTACGCCGCCCTGCAGTTCCCCGAAGTGCTGGCTCCGACCAACTGAGCCATCCACCGTGAGAAAACGTTTTCACCCGCCCCGCGGGATCGATTCAACGCGCGATCACCGCGAGAACGGTCAGGATGGCGCGCATGAAGGCGAGCATCGGCCGCATGAGGAGTCCCCAGCCGGGACGGCAATCCCGGTAGAGGCGGGCGAGGTGAAGAAGATAGCGTCTCTGCTGTTCGAGGCTGAGCTTGCTTCGGCCCGCGCGGCGGTTGGCGAAGGTGATGGGCACCTCGACGACGTGGCGGCACCGGCATCGGCAGATCAGCTCGAGCCCGATTTTGTAACCGATCGGGTCTAGCCCCTCGGCCCTTTCGAAAGTTTCGCGGCGAAGCGCGAAAAAACCGGCCATCGGATCGCGCACTCCGCCGATGAGTGGACGGCAAAGCAGGGTTGCGACATAGCTGTTCAGGCGGCGATGGCCGCCCCAGTCTTTCGTTCCGCCGCCCGCGGCAAATCGCGAGCCGATCACGAAATCGCCGGGCCCCGTCTCCAGGGCGGCCAGCAGGTCGGGGATCCGCTCCGGCGGGTGGCTCAGATCGGCATCCATGACCAGAAAGGTCCGGCCTCGCGCGCGCCGGAGCCCTTCCAGAACCGCCAGGCTGAGGTCGCGCAGGCCGGTACGGACGACGAGTTCAGCGGGACAGTCCGCGGCCTCGCGCACGGCTGCCTGAGGGTTATCGTCGCTCCCGTCGTCGATGATGAGAACCTCGTAGGCCAGACCGGTCGGCTTCAGGGTCGCGGCGATTCGAGGAAGGAGAACACGCAGATTCTCCGCTTCGCGGTAGGTCGGCACGATGATGGACAGATCCAGGCTCGTATCCGGCTCCTTCTCAGAGGGGGGTAACCGGCGGCGGAGAGTCGAGTTGCGCACACTCGGCCAGGTAACGGGCGAGATCTTCCAGCTCGACCTTCGCGTGCAGATTCACCGAAGCCTGCAAGTTGGGGCCGAGCTGGCGAATCGAGGACGGCAAGTGGAGTTCGTAACGCACCGTGATCGTATAGCTCTCCGGCGAGGGCCGGGCAAGAACGCGGACGATGATCGGCCAGCGGTTGAACTGGCCTTTGATCAGGCGGTCGGGGACGAATTGCCCGAGACCCAGCAGGCCCCGTCGCCAGAGCCCGCGGCGAAACTCCAGCCGGAATCGCTCGCGGCGCTCGCAGGTGTAATCTCCGCCCGGGTACGATGCGAAGAACGCCTCCAACACCTCCATCAGCTTGTCGTAAGGAGGCATGTCAAGCCGATATTCCCATGTATAAGACGTCGGCATCGAAGCAGTCAAACCATCAAGAAGCCAACACGACAGGCAGCCGTCCAGGACCACCCTGCCCGGCTGCAAGTACCGTTTTCGGCGAGAGAGTTTCGTTGTGCTGCGGCATCTCTCCGCAGACAAGTCGCCGCGGCGACCCGCGCGGTTTTTCGTGGGGATGGGCGCCCCAGAATCGCACACGGTCATATAACGTTATCTTTCGAGCACCTCCCTGTTGACGAGGTTCGGAGGTTCGCGCCCATTCAGGGCCGCCAGTATGTTCGAGGCAGCCATGACCGCCATCCGCGAGCGCGTCGCTCCGGTGGCCGACCCGAGGTGGGGCAGGCAGACCACGTTGTCCAACTCGACAAGACCCGGCGTCAACGCCGGCTCGTTCTCGTACACGTCCAGGCCCGCGCCGGCGATGCGCCGCGAACGCAGGGCCTCGACGAGGGCAGCCTCATCGATGACCGGACCGCGGGAGGTGTTGATGAGGCACGCCGTCGGCTTCATCAGGTCGAGCTCGCTCCGCCCGATCATGTGGTGCGTTTCCCCGTTCAGAGGTACGTGGAGGCTCAGAAAATCCGCCTCGCGCAAAGCGGTGTCGAGATCGACGCGGCGAGCGCCGATCCGGTCGAGTTCGGGGTTCCCGCGGCGGGCTACGTAAAGCAATCGCATGCGGAAGCCCGTGCCTCGCAGGGCGACGGCCGACCCGATTCGGCCGGCGCCGACGACGGCCAGCGTGGCCCCGTGTACGTCGAGACCGAGGAACTGGAGGGGAGCCCAGCCGGTCCACCGGCCGCCGCGCACCAGGGCTTCTGCCCGGGAGACGTGGCGGGCAACCGCCAGAATGAGCGACCAGGCAAGGTCGGCCGTGGCTTCGGTGAGAACCCCGGGGGTATTGGTGACAAGAACACCGCGCCGGGTGGCGGCGGCGAGGTCGATGTTGTTGAAGCCGACGGCATAGTTGGCGACGACGCGCAAACATTCTCCGGAAAGATGGCAGTTGAGCGCATCATTGTTTCGAAAGCCGAATTGGAGTTGAGACGTGGCAACTGTGAATGAAATTGTCGGCTATCTCAGG
>JAPKGY010000402.1 GCA_026647385.1 Phycisphaerae bacterium
GGCAGGCAATAGGCGTTGGATATTTTTTCGGGGGTCAGCACGTCGCGCGGACCGCCGATGGCATTCAGCCTTCCGCCCACCAATAAAGCGACGCGGTCCGGCCATGCGCGGGCATTATACCATGCACGGGTCTATCTACCCCGGGTTTTTTTGCCGTTCCGACGGAGGGCGAGGTGCACGACGGTCTTCCCCGGGCTGGCCGACCCCCGGAAGGGCACCGCAAGTTGGCCAGCGACGGTTTTGGTCTGAGGCCGCGACGCGACTTCGGCCCGCGGCTGAAGGGTCCTGAATCGGGCTCCGCGTAAAGTGGCACTCATCGGGGGGCGGCAGCCAACCAAGGCCCAGCGCGCGGTTCTCCTGAGGCGAGACGCCTTTTGGGCCCCCTGATCCACGGGAACCTGCGGGAAAACGTGCCGGCCCCTTGTTTGAGCGACCCCGGGCGGGGTGGCTGGGCCCAGGGCGGGGCCCTAGACTTCACCGGGAAATGATCGATCCGATAATCCCGCCAGCGCCCCGGTCCGCGCGGGGAAAAGGAGTCCGCAAGCTTGTCTACCGAGCCGAACCGGCCGATATCCCGGGAAGCCGAGGTTCAGACGGGGCCCACGGGTCCGAACGGGAGGCTTGCGGCGTTGAGACTTTCCGACATTCACGTCCCGGGTCGGCTGGCGATTTCCTTCGAGTTGTTTCCGCCGAAGGACGAGGCCGGCGATGTCAAGCTGTACGAGGAGACCGTCCCTGCGCTGCTGGAGCTGGAGCCGGACTTCATCACCTGTACGTACGGCGCCGGCGGGAGTACTCGCGAGAAGACCCTGGAGGTCGTGACGCGCGTCCGCCGGCAGCACGGCATCGACGTGGCCTGTCATCTCACCTGCGTCGGGGCCACGCGAAGCTACCTCGAATCCTACCTCGAGCAGATCCGGGCGGCCGGCATCCGCAACATTGTCGCCCTGCGCGGCGACCCGCCGCGGGGCGACGCGTCCTTCCAGCCTTCCGCCGACGGCTTCCGCTACGCCGCCGATCTCGTGACCTTCATCCGCTCGATGGGCGACTTCGATATCGCCGTGGCCGGCTACCCGGAAGGGCACCCCGAGTGCCCCAGCAAGTACGACGACTGGGACCACTGCCGGCGCAAGGTCGAGGCCGGCGCGGACCTGATCATCACCCAGCTCTTCTACGACCTGAACGACTTCCTCGAGTTCGACGACTACATGAAGAATCGTCTGGGAGTGAAAGTCCCCATCGTGCCGGGAATCCTGCCGATCCTCAGCGGTCCGCAGATCGAGCGGTTTTGCGGCCTGTGCGGCGCGAAACTGCCCGACGACATCCGCCGCCGGCTCGCCTCGTTCGGCGAGGACCGCGCCGCCTCCCGAGCGTACGGCGTCGAGCTGGCCACCCGGATGTGCGACGAACTCATTCGCCACGGCGTGCCCGGCTTCCACTTCTACACCCTCAATCGCGTCGAATCCACCCGAGAGGTTCTGCAGAATCTTCACTTGACCGTCCGTTGAGGGTAGGATCGCGCGCATGATCCGAAGGGCGCCCCGAGCACTGAGGCCATGCCTCCTCGCCGTCTACTGGCTGGCGATGGGCGTGGGTACCCATTGGCCCGAGGTCCACGATTTCGCGCCGCAGGCGGTTCTCCGGCTTCCTCACGCCGATAAGTTCGTGCATGCGGGCCTGTACTTGGGATGGGTTCTCATGTGGGTTTGGGCGTTGTCCTCGGGCGGAAAGTGGGTCGGCCGACGCGGACTGGCGATGATTCTGGCTGGAGGGGCCGTTTGGGCCATGATCGACGAACTCACCCAGCCCTTCTGCCAGCGCCAACCGGAACTGAGTGACTATCTCTGCGATCTCGCCGGCCTGGGCCTGGGCGCGATTGCGGTTCTTCTCTACCGTCGAAGCCAAGCCGGCTCCGGGCCCCGGATGCCCGAGTCCGTCGGTTCGCCACCCCTTCGCTAGTGCCATTTCCGGTACGAGAGATGCCCGCACCCCAAGGGCCGGGCGAACCGGGCTTGCCGAAAACGGCACCAGCCCCCGGAGCGGTCCCGTTCAGAAATCCCCGAACCATCACCAGCCGGAACAGTATGGATGAGGGGTGTTTTGTATCGAGGGGGGGAGATCGGTTTGCCCGTCGGGAGCCGTTGTGATTCGAGGAGCCCGTACCCCCCTGGTTTCGCGGTGTCGCGTGCGGCACTTCCGGCGTCGCAGGCAATGCGACCGAACAGGCGCTGGGAGCCGGTTTTCCCGACTACTCCCGCCGGCCTCGCCCTGTCGATATCATGTTGTAGAATGTGGGTTTGCGATTCGAGGACGGGGTTTTCGGGAGGCCGAGTATGGGTCGAGCGCTGGTGACGGGGGCGGCGGGCTTCATTGGCTCGCATGTCAGTGAGGCTTTAATGGCCCGCGGGTGGCGCGTCGTCGGCCTGGACTCGTTCGATCCGTTCTACGACCCGGGGATGAAGCGGCGAAACCTTCGAGCCTGCCAGGCGGACGCGCGTTTCACCCTGGCTGAGGCGGACATCCGCGATGCCCAGGCCGTCGATCGGCTGATCGGCGGGGGGGGGGTGGACGTCGTGATCCACCTGGCGGCGCTGGCCGGCGTCCGTCCGTCGATCGAAAGGCCGCTGGCCTACCAGGACGTGAACGTCAACGGCACCTGCTGCCTGCTGGAGGCCGCCCGCAGGCACAAGGTGCGGCGATTCATTTTCGCGAGCAGTTCCAGCGTGTACGGCAACAATCCGAAGATCCCCTTCGCCGAGTGCGACAATGTCGACTATCCGATCTCGCCGTACGCCGCGTCGAAGAGGGCGGGCGAACTGCTTTGCCACACGTATCACCATCTTTTCGGCCTGGATGTGACCTGTCTGCGGTTTTTCACGGTGTACGGCCCGCGCCAGCGACCCGATCTGGCGATCCACAGGTTCAGCCGACGGATCGAGGCGGGCCAGACGATCACCCTGTTCGGCGACGGCAGCTCGATGCGCGATTACACGTACATCGACGATGTGGTCGCGGGCGTCCTGGCAGCCGTGGATCGTTGCCAGGGATACCGCATTTACAATCTGGGCAACTCCTCGCCGGTGCCGCTTTCGGAACTGATCGGGATGATCGAGGCAGCCCTCGGCCGCAAGGCGATCATCGAGCGGCAACCGGCCCAGGCGGGAGACGTGGAACGAACTTTTGCCGACATCCGCCGGGCCCGGGCGGAGCTGGGCTTCGAGCCCCGGACGGACCTGAAGACCGGGCTGGCCCGGTTTGTGGAGTGGCTGCGGACGGACGGGTGATCGCTGGTTCTCGGACGCTGCCGGGAGGGTCGTGATCGGCCGGATTATGAGACGACCGCGTCGGCCGGCGGTTGTGGAAACGACCCGGTCGGTTTTGTGTCCGCCCGGGTCGATGAGACGTATACGCAGGCGAGCCAACTGCCGATGTGAAAAAGCTGGTCCCGAGGCAGGCTGGCGGGGATGTTGTGAATGCACGTGGGAATCCGCGATTTTTCGGTGACCTTCGGCTCGCGCATCGTGATGATGCTGCTGGCGGTCGGGACGCAGAGCGCCATCGCCTGGAGCCTCGGGGCGGCGGGCCGGGGGGCGTACGGCGTGTGCCTCCTGCTCACGAACGTGCTCATCATCATCTGCGTGTTCGGCTCCGAGGTAGCAGCCCAGTATTTTCTGGCGGCCAAGCGCATGTCGGTCTCCGAAGTCGTCATGAACACACTGGTTTTCGGCGGATTGGGTTGCGGGATGGCGATCGCGGTGGGGCTCGTTCTTCAGGATGCCTTGCGGAACTGCTTGGCGGATTGGGATACTACGCAGCCCGCCACGCCCAGATAGGCAGTTAGAGGCGGCCTTTTTCTTTTGAATTTCATGGAGATCCAATGAGTATTGAGAGAACTCTCTCGATCGTGAAGCCCGACGGCGTCCAGAAGAACCTCATCGGTGAGGTCTACCGGCGCTTCGAGCAGGCCGGCCTGCGCATCGTCGCCGCCCGCATGATCCAGCTGAGCCAGGCCCAGGCCGAGGCTTTCTATGCCGTGCACCGCGAGCGTCCGTTCTACAAGGACCTGGTGCACTACATGATCTCCGGCCCGGTGGTCGTGCAGGTGCTGGAAGGCGAGAACGCCATCGAGCGCAATCGCGAGATCATGGGCGCCACCGACCCAAAGAAGGCCGCCAAGGGCAGCATCCGCGCCGACCTTGCCGCCAGCATCGAGGAGAACGTGGTGCACGGCTCCGATGGCCCGGACACCGCGCGTACCGAGATCGGCTTCTTCTTCGCGCAGAGCGAGATCTGCCCGCGCAAGCGCTGAGGGCCCGATGACCGAG
>JAPKGY010000403.1 GCA_026647385.1 Phycisphaerae bacterium
CGTCTCGACGAGATCCCGCTGCTCGGGCGTGAGGTCCGTGTCGAGGAGGAGATCGCTCATCCCGGTCACCGCGTTCATCGGCGTCCGGATCTCGTGGCTCATGTTCGCCAGGAACTCGCTCTTGGCGACGTTGGCGGCTTCGGCGGCTTCCTTCGCGTCCTGCAGCTCGGCCGTCCGCTCGCGAACCTGCTGATCCAGGTGGTCCCGGGCGTGGGCCAACTGACGGTTGTAGATGAAGTCCTTTCGCGCCTGGTCCTCCAGCCAATAGGCGATGAACATGCCGATGATGTTGGCGGAGAACAGGAAGAAGCTGTTATTGACCAGAATGGGCCAGGGGGTGTGGACGCAAAAAATCGCCGTCACCTCGTAGGCGAGCGCCACGGTCCATCCACTCGCGGACGCCCAGCAGAAACGGATCTTCACCTGGGCATAGCCGTACATCAGAACGAGCATGAGGCCCGTGTAATACGTGGCATCCGCCGGCGGGGGGGCGATCATCACCATCACCACGATGCCGAGGCCGCCAATCGTCACCGGGGTACACATCACGAGCTGGCCGAACCGCGGGAACCAGCTCGCATAGGTGGCCAGCAGGGCCAGAAAAAGCGCCGGACAGACGAGAGCGTACCGGATCAGCCAGGTCTGAACCTTGACCGTCGGGATGAGATAGGCGTCCAGGACGCCGAACGCCGCATACATCCCGATTCCCATGATGAAGGCAAACCGGGTATGCCGGACGACGGTCCGATAGTAATAAGCGAAGAACTCGGTTTCCAACTGCGGGGAGAAGGCAAGCTTGAGTTTACGCAGTTTGCTCAGCACGCTGGTTGACGCATCCCCGCCGCATCGGGCGGCCAGGAGCCCCCTTGCATTTACAGCTTCGGACGCCGTCTACACGGCCCCAAAAGGCCTTCGGACGACATGCGTGTAGACTGTCAGCGTCCTGATGAAACCCATTGAGTGTGATCGACCGAATTGGGCAATGGCTGTACTACCGGGCGTGCCGGTTATCGTTGGGCGGCTCAAGATGTTTCGAGTCTTTTCGGTCCGGTAGAGAACCTTCTGTAGTGTAAAGCCCTCATATCCAGTGGACCGTGCCACGTGGGCGGAATTGCGTTATCGGCCGTGTAAGGGCCGATATTGGGCAGAAAGGCCTGACGATAAGGCGTCCGCCGCAGTATTACCGGGTCCTGCGAAAGCCGCCGCATTCGCCGGCCGATATACCCCGTTGAGTCATTGCTGGCACGACCAGCGTAGGTCGGGGGCATCGCGTCGGGGGCGCGCGAGGGGAGGCCGCGACAATGCCGTCCACCAGCCTGCAATTCAGCATGCACCTGTGCAGCGAGGCCTGTTGACCGTGCATCGAGACCCGCCCGTCAGATCGCGTCTGATCGTTCTGTCCGCCTGTGTTGTCCTGGGAACGATCTCGGTTGCCTACGCCACGGACGGTATCGAGCCGATTGGCATCAGCATGCAATCACGAGCTCGCGGCGGCGCCGACGTGGCCGTCGGCGATTCGGCGCTCTCTCAGATCGACAACCCGGCCAGTCTCGCCCTCTCGCCGCGCGACGTCTATAAGTTCGATTTCGCCGGCAAGCTCGGAATCCTCGACGTCCGCTGGGACGGGCCGCTCGCCGAGGGCGATTCGTCCCTCCGGTTGGTTCCCCTGGTCAATGCGGGCATTGCCGTTCCCATAAACGATCGCCTCACGTTCGGTATGGCCGTCCATTCCAAGGCGGGCCTGGGCACCCGCTTCAACATGCGCCACCTGCTCATTCCATTCTGGAAGCGCCGGGAAGAGTCGGACATGAAGGTGATCAACGTGCCTTTTAACCTCGCCTACAAGGTCACCGACCGGTTGTCGTTCGGCATCGGGGCGCGCTTCGAGGCGGCCAGTTCCGAGTTCAGCACCGTTCTGGGGCCGGCCGACATCGAGTTCGGCCGCGGATATGCGTATGGCGGCGGCTTCGACGTCGGCCTGCACTACAAGGCGACGGATACGCTGTCGTTCGGGCTCGCCTATCGGTCACCGACCTGGTTCGGAGATCTCGAAGGCGGCAAGGGCAAGGCGGCGCTGTTCGGCGCGATCCCGATCCCGCTCGGCGACATTACGCTCGACGATCTGCAGTGCGCCCAGAGGATCATCGGCGGCGCCGCCTGGGACGCAACGCCCTGGTGGAAGCTGATCGGCGAAGTCCGCTGGATCAACTACAACCACAGCACTTTTCACTCGACCACCATTTCAACGCATGGCTGGCTCGACCTCACCGTCCCGTTTCCCCTGGGTTACTACGATCAATGGGCGTTCATTCTCGGCAGTGAATTCAAGCTGAGCGAGCATTGGAAGCTCGGCGTCGGTTATCACCTGGCAACGCCCGGCATCGACCGCGACAACGTGATCCCCATCGGCTCGATCACCGCCCGCCATCACGCAACCGTCGGCCTGCGCTACGAAACGGAAAAGTGGTGGGTCGGCGGCGGCTACGTCGTTGCCTTCCAGGAATCCCTCGAGGGCAGCGGTCACAGCCACATTCCTCTCGGCGTCGATTGGGGCCTGGGCGAGCTCACTCAGACGCAGCATCTCATCTCGATGGGCTTCGGCTTCAGTTGGCAATAGCCTTCAACCACGACGCAGGTGACAATTCAGAGGCAGTCGAGAGCCGCGCAGCGCGAGAAGCTCGGCCTGCCCTTGTGGTGCGGACTTCCAGCCTGCACGGGTGCGGCCCCGCCGCCACGGCGACTCACTTGGGGAGAGATGGCCGCGCCACAGTACAATACTTCTTATGCATCCTTTCAAACACGGATGAGATCGAGGAACGCCACGCAGTTCCGGTCGTCCTTGAACACGCGGCGTGTCTGAACCTCGGCCCGGGGGATCTGATCGGCGACACCGGCCAGTTGTTCCTCCGTTCGATGGACGAGCCACCAGTCGGTGATCGCCTCCATATACCCCGCCTCCGGCAGTTCGGGAAGCACGTTCGCGATGAGCAGTCTGCCGCCCGGGCGGAGGCGGCGGAAGGCCCAGGCGGTCAACTGTTCAGCCGCCCCTTGCCACAGGTAATCGTATAGCCCCGCCGCGTAAATCAGATCGAAGCCTTCCCCCGCCCCAGCCTCCTCCAGGGAAGGCGGCGGCGGATCCTCCAGCACGAGGTCGAGCACGGATGCCTGCATCAACTTGACACCGAACCGGCCGAACTCGCGCTCCACGACCGCCAGACTCTCGGGATCGTGATCCAGGGCGATCAACTCGCCGACCCGACCGGCCGGCAGGGCGGTCGAGATGTGACCCTCGCGCAGATGGCCGGCGGCCAGGGCGAGAACCCGCGGCGCCCGCCTGGCCGAGGCGACCCGATCGATCGCCCCGGCCAGCGTGTCCCGACGCCACCGCACCGCGTGTGCCAGATCCGTATCTCTTATATGCTCCAGGATCGTCTTGCCCAGGCTTGTCGCACCGTTCGAGGACGTGCAGCCGTAAATGTAATCGATCATGACCGCGTCGCCGGCGTAACCGCGCGGCTTCTCGAATGCCCGCCGCGTGAACGGGTCCTGCCGCAACAGATCGTTCACGGGGTGGCGCAGGGCAATGTCCTGGGAGAGGTTCCTCCAGTCGTCGAGGGTCTGCCGGCTGCGCAGCAGATTCAGATCGGCCATCAGGTTCGCCAACGCCGATCCGACCCGGCCGTTGCCCAACGCAAACTCTGCCGCGGTTCGTTCGAGCACATTGTTGATACTCATCATGACGGGTCCCATCCGTTTCGCCTGTGCTCCCGCACCCTTCCCTCGCGGTCCGCCATCGACGTTCCGCCGGCGCGAACGATCGAGGCCTCAGGACGCGCTTTTGATGGCGTCCCGTTCGGCCAATGCCCGGTGAATCTCCTGAAAATACGCCAGTTTCTTGACAAACGCCGCCTCCGAGAATACGCGCTCGTAGATCCGATACAGCCCGTCCTCGAGCTGCGCCTTGGTCATGGTGGGATGGACGTGGTTGACGTCGTGGGCGGTGTAGTTGTCCCATCCCGTGGGCAGGAGTCGCCCCTCGGCCTGCAAACGCGCCCGCAAGCGCGTGCCCGCGAACGGCGTCAGGATCGTGATGGCCGCCCCGTACAGGTGGTTTTCGATGATGAAGTCCGCGGTTCGATCGAACACCGACGGATCGTCGTCGTCCAGGCCCACAATGAAGGCACCGACGACGCCGATCCCGTGGGACTGAATTCTCCGCACGCAGCGCGCGTAGCCTTCGACCCGCTTCACTTTCCACCCCGTCTGATCGAGTTCAGCCATCGACCGGGGCGACAGCGTCTCGAATCCGATAA
>JAPKGY010000404.1 GCA_026647385.1 Phycisphaerae bacterium
CGCGCAGTGGCGAATCGTGCAGTGCCGAACCGCGCAGTGGCGAATGGCGCAGTGCCGAACCGCGCAGTGGCGAATCGCGCAGTGCCGAAGCGCGCATCCCCTTTTCCGAGCCGGCCTCTGCGAGGCCGGTCCCCCGCGATCACGACTTCACCTTCCGCCCGCGCCAAAACAAACCTCCTCGGAGCCCTGATCGGGATTTCCCTCGCAGTTTTGCTGACCGGCTGTGCAAACCCCGGCGAGCCGCGGTTCCGCATGCACGCCATCAACGCCCGGTCGCAATTCGAGGCGGCCAGCATCGCCGACATCAACCGCGACGGCATGCCGGACATCTTCTGCGGCGGTTCCTGGTACGAAAACCCGACGTGGAGGGAGCACGTCGTCCGCGAAGTGAAGATGCAGGACGGGTACTACCACGACTTCGCCAACCTGCCGGCCGACGTCAACGCCGACGGGTGGACTGACATCATCAGCGTGACCTGGCACACCAAGGCCGTCCTGTGGCTGCGTAACCCGGGCAGCTCCGGCGACCAATGGACCGCACACGAGATCCACCAACCCGGCAACATGGAGACCGCGTTCTTCGCCGACCTCAACGGCGACGGTCAGCCCGACGTACTCCCGAACGTCATGAACGGCGCCGCCTGGTACGAGTACAAGCCGGACAAGGCCGCGCCCGACGGCGTTCGATGGACCACACACGTCCTGCCGAGCGAAGCCAACGGGCACGGGATCGGCGCAGGCGACGTCAACGGGGACGGGCGGTGTGACCTCGTCGCACAACGCGGCTGGCTCGAACAACAAGGCGACGGCACGTGGAAATGGCATCCCGAATTCGACCTGGTACACGCGAGCATTCCCGTCATCGTCACCGACGTGGACGGCGATGGCGATGCCGACCTGTTCTACGGCATGGGGCACGACTACGGCACGTACTGGATGGAGCAGGAGCGCGACGTCCACGGTCGGCGCGTCTGGACGCGGCACGAGATCGACCGTTCCTGGTCGCAGGTCCATTTCATTCTGCTGGTCGATCTGGACGGCGACGGGCACCAGGAGTTTCTCACCGGAAAACGCTACCGCGCCCACGACGTCGACCCGGGCGTGAACGATCCGAAGTGCATTTACTACTACCAGTATCACCGGTCCGGCCGCTGCTGGACGCGACACACGGTCACCGAGGGCGGACCCGCCGCCTTCGGCATCCAGACGATGACCGGCGACCTCGACGGCGACGGCGATACCGACATCGTCGCGCCCGGCAAGAGCGGATTGTACCTGTTCGAGAATCTGCTCAGACCGTGAGCGATCGAAACCACGACCCTTCCAACGGGCCGGCTTACGAACCGTTACTGCTTGACGCTGAGCGTAAACCAGATCTTGAGCAGTTCGACGCCCTGGCTGGAGGTCCCGCCGTTCTGGCGATGGAATCGGACGTGCCCGTCCGTATAGAGCACGTTGATGCCCGTACCCATACTGTGCGGCGGGGCTCTGCCTCCGAAGTAGAAGTCGAACAGCAAACCGGGGGCCACCGGAATCTTGAAATCACTTCGGCTCATGCCCGGGTGGTTTTGCAGCCACCAATTGATCAGCGTGTTGGAGGTCGGACTACCGTCGTCCATCGCCCCGCTCCACGTCTCTCTCGGATAGGGGTGCTGACCTCTGAAATTCGGCGACTTGCTCGGCTGCTTGTTCCCCTTTGTAGCCAGCGGCGGCCCGTAGTTGTAGCTGCCGAACGTGTACGTGTAGGTTGAATCATAAAGCGACGGCCAGCCCGAACCGCTGCCGGGCGTGCCCCCGTTAGGCGTATAGGGGAAGTACTTCAGATCACGGATCAGGGAAGGACAATACAACACATCCTCCTGGCCCCCGATGTACTTCTTGTAAAGTTGCCCGACATTGCAAAGGATCTTGGTTTGACCGCCCCACCCATTCACTTCGCTGGCCCACTCGCTCACCGTGTAGGTCTTCCAGCCCCGTTGCGGCCCCAGGTTCTGATTCTCCCCGGAGTAGGTGTGAATCCCTAACATACCCTGGTGCATGTGAGCGGCGCAGACCGCCCGCCGGGCCTGATCCTTCGCCCGGGTCAGAGCCGGAATCAGAATGGAGACCAGAAGCGCGATGATGGCCACGACCACCAGAACTTCGATCAACGTAAATGCGTACCTGGCCGGAGTAATCCGCTTCATGACGGCACTCCTGTTCGCCGTTCACACGGCATGACGTGAATTGACAGGCAGCGTCCTACTCGCCCGCTTCGGCCGGCGGCAGGGTCACTGCTTGATGCTCAACTCATACCAGATCCGAATCTGAGCTGTTCCTTGGCTGGACGTCCCACCCTGCTGGCGTTGAAAGCGAACGTGTCCATCCGTGTAGAGGACGTTGATACCGGTTCCCATACTGTGCGGAGGCGTCCCCGCAATGTACCAGTCGAAGGCCAGGGCCGGGGCGGTCGGAACCTTGAAATCCTTCTTGGTCAGGGGGGCATGGGCCGGCACCCATTCGTTTTCAACCCAGTTCCTCATAAAGCCGCTCCAGACGTCCTGGGGAAACGGGTTCGCGCCCCGGAAATTCGGCGATTTGCTGGGGCCGGGCTTGGGATCGTTCTTCTGCGCCAAAGGAACGCCATAGTTATAGCCGCCGAACGTGTATGTGTACGTTGAATCATACAGCGAGCGCCAGCCCGAGCCCGAACCGGGCGTCCCCCCGTTGGGGGTGTACGGGGCGTTCTTCGTGTCCTTCAGCACGGACGGACAATACAGCACGTCCTCCTGGCCGCCGATCCACTTCTTATAAAGCTGGCCAAGATTACAAAGTATTTTCGTGGACCCGCCCCAGCCGTTGATCTCACTGGCAGCCTCGCTAAGAGTATACGATTTCCACCCGCGCTGGGGCCCCAATCCCAGGTTCTCGTTCGCGTACGAGTTGATTCCCAAAAGGACCTGGTGTTGATGCGCCGCGCAGACCGCCCGCCGGGCCTGATCCTTCGCCCGCGTCAGAGCCGGAATAAGGATCGAAACCAGAAGCGCGATGATGGCCACCACCACCAGAACTTCGATCAGAGTAAAGGCACGCGAATGATTCATTCTTCCCTGTCTCATATCAACCGTCCTCCAATGCGGCGGCAGCCGGCCCATCCAACGAACGCCAGTCGCCTCGACCCCCTCCGGGCACGCGTCACTGCTTGACGCTCAGCTCGTACCAGGTCTGGTACTGATCCAGTTGCCCGCTGCCCGTCGGCCTGACCCGATGGAACCGAACATGGGCGTCGGAGTACAACACGTTCACGCCGGTGCCGAGCATGTGCGGCGGCTTGTTGCCGATGTACCAGTCGAAAGTCAAAGCGGGCGACGTCGGCACCCGGAAGTCCGCAAGGGTCAGGCCCGGGTGCTCCGGAAGCCATTTCTCGGTCACCCACTGAAGCATGCCGCTGGACCAGTTCTCCCGCCTGAACGGGTTGGAACCCGTGAACGTCGGACAACTGCCCCGCGCGCTCGGCACGGCGTAGTTGTAGCTGCCGAACGTCCAGTAGACCGCTATGTCAAAGCGAGTGGCCCAGCCGCCGGCCGTCTCGCCCCCCGTGGTGGGAGGCATATCCCGGATATCGGCGTAAGTGGCCGCGCAGTAAATGATGTCCTCCTCGCCGCCGATCCACTTCTTGTACAGCAAACCCAGGTTGATGAGCGTCTTCGCCGATGCCCCCCCTTTACCCCAGGCCTCGCGCCACACCTCGGCGACCGTGTACGACTTGAAACCACGCCCGGGGGCCGAGCCCTTGTGGTCGTTACTGTACGAGCTGATCCCCACCATCTGCTGGTGCAGGTGGGCCGCACACACCGCCCGCTTGGCCTGATCCTTTGCCCGCGTCAGAGCCGGAATAAGGATCGAAACCAGAAGCGCGATGATAGCCACCACCACCAGAACTTCAATCAGAGTGAAAGCACGTACACACGCCGTGGCACGCCGTTCCATGAACACACTCCCCTATACCCCGGATGAACGATGACCCGGTCCGTCTTCGTCCCGCCAGGCGGCGACCCGTTGTCCTCCGCACCCTTGCAGTATTTTACCTCATCCCATGGGTCGTTGCAACAAAGGTCCCGAAATCGTGACACCTTGTTTTTTTCGTCTTGGAAACCCGTTTTTCCGGCCCGCCGGAGGCCTGGGACGCCCGGGTTTCCGCCGCCCCTCGTCACGGTCGGCCGCCTGCCGCCCCCGGAAGCACGACCGACGGCAAGGTCCAGTGTTTAACTTGCACTTTAGGACGCGACCATGCCGCCTTGGCCGCAGGCCCCTCTCCATC
>JAPKGY010000405.1 GCA_026647385.1 Phycisphaerae bacterium
AATCTCTCTCCGAACGAGAAATATGTCCGCCGTCGCAGCCCCCAAAACACCATCGGGGAATTGAAATGGATCAAATCGCACTACCCATCGTCAGATGCGCATCCGCGGGCAAGGGCCTGTCGACCGCCTCCACTTCCGCGTTGGCCACCGCCTGCAACTCGACCGACGGAACCGTCTCCAGGTCTTTCTCCATGTATCCTTTGAGCGTCTCCTGGATGCCGGTCAGCGAGCGATCCTTCACCGGTTTTGCGGGCAGGTGGCCGACCTTCACCGTGCCCCGCGCGACGTGCCAGCAGGCCGGTTTCGTCGCGAACGTCGGGTAGGGGACCCGCCGTGGCAGCAACGTCTTCGGCGGCTGCACGGCGCACGCGGCCGCGGGCAAGGCGGCCCGCGGATCGACTTGCCACCGGTCGAAGCCGCTCGTGAGCCGATACGCCTCGGAAAACGGGCGCTGGAAGCTGTATCGCTGGACCTTCTGCACGCGTTCGCTCAAGGCGGCCGCCTCGAAGGGGCTGCCTTCGCCGGCCGTCGATGCCAGCACCGTGCAATCCGCCAGAATCTCCGCTTGCACAAACGACGGCTGATCGAACACGTAGTAGCTGTTGGCGTTGTAGCCCGCCACCTCGATCGAGACGACGTTCCGACCCGGCTCGAGGTGAGGTCGGAGATCCCATTCGTCCACGCGATAGAATCCCCGCGGCCCGCGCGCGGGGCCGTGCCCGACGAACTGTCCGTTCGCCTTCACCCGGTAGATGGTCGAGGCCGTCAGCCGCAGAACCACGCGCCCGTTCGGCGGCGGTTCGATCACCGCCCGAAACCCCGCCAGTACATTCATCTCCGTTTCCCGACCCTCCAGCCACACGGGCTTGGCCGATTGGAATGACACGGTGTCCGCCTGTGTGGGTATCAGACTCGCCAGAATCAGCAATGGCGCGATCATCAAGCCTCCCATGAAGTAAGCCGTGTCAAGGTCGTAAACTCTTGGAATCGTGGAGATTGACCAACCTCCCATTCGCGCTGGCACCGTGTGCCGCACACTAAGCTGGTCCTGTCAATCGGTGGAGACGCCCATTCTCCTTTCGGGCCTCAAGGGCCAGGCGCAGAATGCGGGCTGTCTCCATCACGTATCCACGACTTCCGTGATGACCTTGATCCTCGGCCTCGGTTCCCACGGGGTTAAAAGCCTCCGTCTCTTCCCCCGGAGGGGAATGAAGGGCGGAGGGGGAGTTTGAGGGGGAACCGAGAACCGGGGTTCCCCCTCAAGACCTCCCGACGTCAGGCAACCCGTCGTTTCAAGCGAGTTGCGTCACAGACCGTTTCCTCGCGGAGCAGGTGATACGCGATCACCAGCAGCCGCCGGGCCAACGCCACCGCGGCTGTCTTCTTCCCGCGTCGATGAGCCACCCGATTGAACCACGTCCGCAGCGGCTGCGTGGCTCGACTGGTGTCGATGGCAACCCGGTGCGCCACCTGCACCCATACACCTCGCAGCTCACGCCGACCTTCACGGCTGATCGATCCGTACTCCGTACGCCCGCCGCTGCTGCGGACCGTCGGGGCCAGGCCGGAGTAACCGACCAGCTTGCGCGAGGACCTGAACCGCTTCGGATCGTCCACCGCCGCCAGGAACGTCAACGCGGCGATCCGGCCCACCTGAGGCATCGTCTGCAACCGGGCGGCCCGCGTGTCCTTGCGTTCGCGATCGGCCAATTCCCGGTCGATATCACGCAACGACGCCGTCAAGGCCTTGAAGGTCTCGAAGTACGTCGCCACGATCACCGCCAGGTGCGGCTGGTTGAAGCCGTTGCCAAGCAGCTGCTTCCAACCGATCAGCGTGGACATCCTAACCGCGGAGGCGAGGTTGGCTTACTTCATAGCTTCTCCTTTCATGGGCATGAAACGGGTCGCCACATTCTAACTGCAGATCCGAGAGCGTGCGAAGCGGTCGGCTTGCCCGCGGTATCGGGGCGGATTAGCATGGCGGACGCTGACTGGGGCCATGTGCTTTCACTTGTTTCAAGGAGTGCGGGTTCGTGTCACAGGCGATGGAACAGAAGTATGCGGAACGTCTCAAGCGATACACGACGGCCATGCGGAACGGCAAGCCGGATCGGGTCCCGATTCGCCCGTTTGTGGCGGAGTTCGCCGCCAAGTACGCGGGCTACAACTGCCAGCAGGTGACCCACGATTACGAACTCGCCTTCGACGCGGTGCGCAAGTGCGCGACCGATTTCGACTGGGACGCGGTGGTCGGGAACATGGTCTACGTATGGACCGGCCTGACGCAGGCGATCGGGCTGAAATACTACGCCGTGCCGGGCATCGACGTGCCGTCCGACACGGGTTTCCAATACCGCGAGCCGCCGGAGGACAACGCCCACATGAAGCCGGAGGAGTACGACGAGCTGATCGCCGACCCGACCGGCTTTCTGTTCAACGTGTGGCTGCCGCGCGTGTCCGCCGATATCGTGGCCCCCAACGAGCCGGCCACGTACCGCAGCCATCTCGCCCTGCTCAAGGGCGGCATGGCCATGCTCAAGTACTTCTACGCGTTCCCGCAGCAGGGAGCGCGGCTCCAGCAGGAGTGCGGCATGCCGTCGGCGATCGCCGGCATTCTCAAGGCCCCGTTCGACATCCTGGCCGACAAACTCCGCGGATACATCGGATTGACCGTCGACATGTTCGAGCGACCGGATCAGGTCAAGAAGGCCTGTGAGGCCCTCGCCCCGCACCTGCTGCACGTCGCCTTGACCAGCGCGGAGCCGACCAAGACCCTGCCCATCGCGATCTGGATGCACCGTGGTTGCGTGCCGTTCGTCTCCTTCGAGACCTTCGAGAATCTCTACTGGCCGACGCTCAAGCCGATCATCCTGGAGATCGTCAAGAGAGGCTACCAGGTGCTTTTCTACGCCGAGGGCAACTGGAACATGCACTTGAAGTCGTTCGCCGAGCTGCCCGACGGCTCGATTATCTACCACGTCGATAAGGCGGACATCTTCGAGGTCCACAAGGCGATCGGCCACAAGTTCTGTTTGAGCGGTGGGGTTCCGAACTATCTTCTCGGGTTCGGCACGCCCGACGACGTGCGGGCGTGCTGCAAGAAAGTGATCGACGGCGTCGCCCGCGACGGCGGGTACATCATGGACGCCTCCGCGATCATCCAGAACGACGCCAAAGTCGAAAACATCCAGGCCATGACCGAATTCACCCGTGAATACGGGGTCTACTGAGGTGCCGGGAAAAGACCTGCGGACCCGGCGGGATCTCGGGTTCTTGCAGGAGTTGTGTCAGGCTGCGGAAGACAAGGAGTTACCTCATGTCCGAAACAGGCGTGGAGCGCGTCCCTCCGGGGGTATGCATCCCTTGGGAGCACAAAGTCCGGGAACTGCCTGAGATCAAGGGCGATGAACAGATGGTGCGCCGGATCTGGGAGGAAAACGAGGGTTTGGCCTACACGTTCATCTGGCACTGCCTGGTATCCTTCTGACCCGTTCGCGGGCCTGTCCGAGCGGCGGATCGGAATCGAAGCTTCTTATAACATCTCACGTTTCGCGATGCCGGGCGCGGTCCCGGCGTGTCTCGCAGACGCCGGACCTCCACAGGGGCGGGGGGCCCGACAAAAGTGTGGAACTTCCATTGGCCAAAGTGTTCCGGCCGTGCTATATTCTCTTAGGCTTGAATCATCCGCTCGACTTGGCGGCTACGAACTCGTAAGGCCTGGGGAAGAGGCTCAAGGCTTGGCACCCTTGCAAGTCTCGCATGTGGCACATCGGCCCCAGCCCCGGGGCCGGGGTGGTGGGTGGTAACATGCGTTCGCACGCGGGCGTCGCGATGGAATCCCAGCAGCGTACGATTTCCCTGAAGCTGGATCTTTCCGTGCGGGAGATTCTCCGCGCGATGGGAAACGCTCCAAACCAGCCTGTCCGGCAAGAGGTTCTCAGCCTGGTCAGCACCCTTCTCTCGGAAGCAACCCGGCATCTGGACGTGCGCGGCACGTATGTTGTTCACAAGGTCAAGCAAGCCAGACCAGACCTGCTCGAGTTGGAGAACTGCCCGCCGTTTCGCGGTCCGGCCGCCAGCCGCCTGGGGATCACCGGGCGAGTCGCCGTATTCGTCGTGACCGTGGGCGACGCCCTGGACCAGATGGCGGAGCGACTGACCCGGGAGGGCAAGCCCGCCGAGGGTTTCATTCTCCACGCGATCGGCTCGGTGGCGGCCGACGCCGCCTGCGAATCCCTCGTCGAGCATCTGTGGGAGAATGAAACGCGCGAGCGCGAGGCGCTGACGGCTCC
>JAPKGY010000406.1 GCA_026647385.1 Phycisphaerae bacterium
CGCTTGTCGCTGTTCAGCCACCGTCTTCATCCGCGCTTCCAGATTGGCGGCCATCTCGTTCATGGCCTCGGCCAGGGCCCCGATCTCCTCGGAGTTCGGGACTCGCAGCGGACGCTCGAATCGGCCGCGGCCGAAGCTCGCAACACCCCGGCGCAGCGCCTCCAGCGGACGCGTGATGCGCCAGGCCGCCACCCAGCACAACACCGCCGCTGCCCCCACCGCCACGATTCCGCCGACCCCGATCCGCAGATACATCGTCCGAAGCGCCGCCTCGAAGGTCCCCAGCGGGACGGCGGCTCGCACCACCGCCACGACGCACCCTTCGCCCCGCGAGGCAATGGCCACGTACATCATCTCCTCTTCCAGGGTATCACTGTGCCGCACCTCCCACCCGCGCCCCTCCCGCAACGCGGCCCGCACTTCCGGACGATCCCCGTGATTGTCCATCCGCCGCGGATCGTGCTCGGTGTCGCCGATCACCACGCCGTCGGGTTGAATCACCGTAATCCGCACGCCCGCTCGGGGGCCCAGCTCCTTGCACAACCCATCAAGCCGTTCGGGGTGATCCAGGCCCGTGCCCGCATGCAGGTAGCCCTCGAACAGCCGCGCGCGGGCGGTCAATGTTTCCAGCATCTCCGCCAGGTAGAACCGGCGAAACTCGTGGTCCGCATACCAGGCGACGCCGGCAATCGAGGCGATGGTCACCAGCAGCGAGGCGGGAAATATCTGCCAAACCATCCGTCGGCGACGCATACGCTATTCCTTAAAACGGTAGCCCACGCCGCGCACCGTCTCGATATACTTGCCGGCCGGCCCGAGCTTGCGTCGAAGGCTGACGATCTGCACGTCAACCGCCCGGTCGGTCGAGATCGAATCCTCGCCCCGGCTGGCATCGCGGATCTGCGTTCGGGTGAACACCCAGCCCGGCCGGCGGGCGAGCAAATGAAGGATGCCAAACTCGGTATAGGTCAAAGACGCCGGCTTGCCCGCGACGGTTACCTCGCGCCGACCCGGATTAATCACGATATGGTGCAAGGCGATGCTCGTCTGGTCGTCGACCACCCCTTCCGTCTTGCGCCGGAGAAGAGCTTTCACCCGAGCCAGAAGAACCTTGGGACTGAAGGGTTTCGTGACATAATCGTCGGCGCCGAGCTGCAGGCCGACGACGATATCGGATTCCTCGCCCTTGGCGGTCAACATGAGAATCGACGTCCGTTGGGTGGCTGGATGGCTTCGGATTTCCCGGCACACCTCCAGGCCGTCGATCCCCGGAAGCATCAGGTCGAGCACGACGAGAGCGGGCGACCTGGTCTGCACTAACCTCAAGCCGTCCTCGCCCGAGCCGGCGCAGAGCACGTGGTATCCTTCGCGGGCCAGATGCAGTCTGACCAGCTCGGCTATGTCCTCCTCGTCCTCCACAACCAGGACCGTCTCCTTGGCCATGCTGTTCCTCGCGCAACCTTCCCCCAGGCCATCATTGTAAAGCGGACCGCCCTCGGGTGGCCCCCCCTGACTCTCGAACCTTCCGGGAACTCCTGCCGGCGATTCGCATCGATCTTTCGCCCTAGGATCCTCAATACCGGTTAGTTTTGGGTTACCGCCTTGTTCAGATTGTAAAACCGTCGCCCTTGGCCCGCCCTCCCCTCCCCCAAGGCGGACCCCCTTTGGGTGGTCCGCAACCGAAAAGGAACTTTTCGGGCAGACAGGCGCGCCAATCGCATCGATCCTTCGCCGTAAGGTTGTATTGAGGTGGTCCTGATCCGTGCTTCCCAAGGCCTCCGCAGGGTCGAGGGGCTTCTAGGCCGGCTATCGCGGCCGGACGATTACCTACCATTTGGTATGGATAGGCCCATGCTCACGACCGCCTGGTATCCCAGCCTCGGTCGTCTGGTCGTCGACCCGGACGTCCCAACGGGACCTCTATCCGCGCATAACTTTCTTTGAAAGCTGTATTTACAGATTCGCCTGCAGGGTGATGCCCGATACGGCACGCGGCATGCCGATGGACCCGCCATGGTTTCGGTCCAGTTTGGCCTCCGGGCGACCGCTGCCGGGCTTACCGAACAAACGCGCGTGACGGAGGAGCTGAATCGGCTGAGTGCATCGGAAACGGAGTGAGTTTTGCGGCCGAACGGGCCGCGGAAAGTGGTGGAGATCCTACCCATGAGTTTGAAACGGAACGTTGTCGCAGTCGGCGGGCTGTTGCTGCTGATGCCGAGCCTCCTCCGGGCCGCCGAGCCCCCCGCCCTTGACACGGGCGATACCGCCTGGATGCTGACCAGCAGCGCGCTGGTGCTCTTGATGACCCTACCCGGGTTGGCCCTTTTCTACGGCGGTCTGGTACGGTCCAAGAACGTCCTCTCGACGCTGATGCACAGCTTCTTCTGCGCCGCATTGATCAGCGTTCTGTGGGTTCTGTTCGGTTACTCGCTGGCGTTCGGGCCCGACCAGGCGGGCGGCCTGATCGGCGGGCTGGACTATATCGGGCTGAAATCTCTCATCAACACCAACAGTTCCTACAGCGGCACAATTCCCGCCCTGCTCTTCGTCATGTTCCAGATGACCTTTGCGATCATTACGCCGGCACTGATTTCCGGCACCTTCGCGGAGCGGTTGCGGTTCCCGGCCTTCGCCACGTACATGCTCCTGTGGGTCACGTTCATCTACTGTCCGCTCGCTCACTGGGTCTGGGGCGGCGGCTGGATCGCGACCCGGATCGGCGCGCTGGACTTCGCGGGCGGCACGGTGGTCCATATCTCGAGTGGCGTCTCGGCGTTGGTGACCGCGATCTACCTCGGCAAACGGCTCGGGCACGGACACGAGCCCATGCCCCCGCACAATCTGCCTTTCACGGTGATCGGCGCCTCGCTGCTGTGGGTTGGCTGGTTCGGCTTCAACGCGGGCAGCGCGCTGACCTCCGGTCAACTGGCCTCCGTCGCGTTTATCAACACCAACACGGCGGCGGCTGCGGCGGCGCTCGGATGGTTACTGGCTGAGTGGGCGCGAACGGGGAAACCCACCATGCTCGGTGCCGCCTCCGGCGCGGTGGCCGGCCTGGTCGCGATCACACCCGGGGCCGGTTTTGTGACACCCGGTGCATCGGTCATCATCGGGGCCCTGGCGGGGGGGGTCTGCTATAGCGCGGTCTCACTGAAACCCAGGATCGGCTACGACGACGCGCTGGACGTGGTCGGCGTCCACATGGTCGGCGGGACGCTGGGGGCGTTACTGACGGGTGTTTTCGCCACGGCTGCGGTCAATCCAGCCATTCCGGCGCTCACCCTGGGCGTCGCGGGAGGCGGGCTCGCCCTGCTCGCCAAGCAGGCGATCGCGGTCCTGGCCACCTACCTGTTCGCCGGCATCGGGACGCTGATCATCCTGATGGTCGTGAACGCGGTGCTCAAGTTGCGTCCTTCGATCGAGGACGAAATCGCCGGCCTGGACCTGTCACAGCACAGCGAGCGGGCATACGCCATCGGCAGCGAGCCGATCGCTCTGGCGGTCGACGGAATCGGCGAGCCCAAACCGGCGGTCAGGCCGCCCAGGTTCACCGATCAGTTCGCGGTCGTGCTGGAGGGAATTGACCTCGACGAGTTGTCCAGGCGATGGCGCGACCTGTGCCGGGTGAACGGCGCCGCCACCGATGAGTTCAAGAACGTCTATTCCCACTTCACCACACTCCGTGGCAACCAGTTCCGCTTCCGAAGCGGGGAACGGGAAGACGTGCGCCGCCACGTGGAGTCGCTGTTCAAGAGCGTGGCCCCATCCGCCAAGGCGAGGGTCGTAGCCTGAATTGAGTCGAGCAGGCTTGCAGCCGGCGATGGCGGCAAGCGGGGAGTGTTCGAAAATGAAAATGATCGTTTCCATCATCCGACCGGAGAAACTCGAAGCCGTCCAAAAGGCATTGGCTGAGGCGGACATCTACCTGATGACCGTCAGCGAGGTGCGCGGGTGCGGAAGACAGAAAGGCTTCACCGAGGTCTATCGCGACCAGGAACACGAGATGCGGCTGCTGCCGAAGCTCAAGCTCGAAATCGCGGTGAACGACGCCTTCGTCGACGCGTGCGTCGAGGCCATCGTGCGGGCGGCGCGCACCGGTCAGACCGGCAAGGTCGGCGATGGCAAGATATTCGTGCTGCCCATGGACGACTGCATCCAGATTCGCACGGGCGAGACCGGGATGGTGGCCATCGGACCGTGATTCGAACCGGATCGACGCGGCGGTGGTCCCACCGGATCCGTCGCCGCCGGCCGACCGGAGTATCCTCCTGGGAGGGTCTCACATG
>JAPKGY010000407.1 GCA_026647385.1 Phycisphaerae bacterium
CCTTTCAACGGCCCCGTGTTTTCCGGTAAGGGAAGCACGGGGTTTTTTTCAGCCCTTGAGTTTTGAGGCTTTTTTGCGTACCTTGGCGGCCCCGCTGACCGTATGCGCCGATGTAGCTCAACGGTAGAGCACGGCTTTCGTAAAGCCGGGGTTGAGGGTTCGAATCCCTCCATCGGCTGTCGGGCCCGCCGGTCGGCCCTTTCCAGGCGCGTGGAGACCCCCCCGGTTCCGCCTCCCGGAGCCGCCCGCCGACGAGCGCTCAGCGTACCGCCGTATCAATCCGTCGGGCCAGTTCAAAGTCCTTTTCGGTGATGCCGCCTGCGTCGTGGGTGGTGATCTCGACCTTCACCGTCGGATAAGTCAGTAAGACGTCCGGGTGGTGGTTCAACTCCTCCGCGATCGGCGCCAGCCGGTTGAGCAACTTGACACCGGCCGCGAAGTTGCCGGTTTTGTAGACCTTCTCGATCCGCGGTCGACCCGCCCGCTCGACGAGCCGCCATCCCGGCAGTGTCGCCAGAAACTCGTTAATCTGTGCTTCTGCCAATTCGACCATGGTTCGCTCCTTCCTGGGCTGCCCACTTCCGAACCGGCGTCCCGCGTGCCGCCCTCCAGATGGTAGGCGGCCATCGGAGCCGGGCAAACGCGTCGTCGGGGTCGAATTGGCAGAGGCCCCGGCGTGCGGTATCCTGAACGCTGAATCGCGGCCGGCGTCGACGCCGCGGGACACCTTTTTTCGCGAGCACACCATGGCCAAGGCCTCCGGGAGCACGCGTCGGTTCATCAGCCAGCTCAACGCCGGTGAAATCGTCGAGGACCAGGTTTTCCTGATCAGTTCCAAAGACCTCCGAACGACCAACAACGGGTCGCTGTACATCCATTGTGTCCTGTGCGACCGCTCCGGGCAGATACTCGGCCGGATCTGGCAGGCGTCCGAAACGATGTACCGGGAAATGCCCGAAGGCGGATTCCTCCGCTTCAAAGGGCGGGTCGAGAACTACAAGGGCTCGCTGCAGTTCATTATCGACGCCATGCGCCCGGTCGATCCCGACACCGTCGATTTGTCCGATTTCATGCCCCAGACGAAGGAGAACATCGACGAGATGTTCGATCGGGTCAAGGCCATCCTCCGCACGATCAAGCATCCCGCGCTGCTCAGGCTCGTGAAGGCGTTCATCACCGACGAAGAGCTGATGGCCCGCTTCCGCAAGGCGCCGGCCGCCACCCAGATGCACCACGCGTTCATCGGCGGGCTGCTGGAGCACACCCGCAACGTGCTCGAACTCGCCCTGGCGACCATCCCGCGGTATCCCGAAGTCAGTCTCGACCTGGTCCTGGCCGGTGTCTTTCTACACGACATCGGCAAGACGGCCGAACTCGCCTACGACACCAACTTCAGCTATACCAACGAAGGCCAACTGGTCGGGCACATCACCCAGGCGTCCATCTGGATCGACCGCAAGGTCCGGCAGATCGAGCAGGAGACCGGCCAGCCCTTCCCCAGCGACGTGCGCGACAGCCTCCTGCACATCGTCCTGGCCCATCACGGCAGCTATGAGTTCGGCAGCCCGAAACTCCCCGCAACGCCCGAAGCGATCGCCATCCACCACCTGGACAACCTCGACGCGAAGCTGAACCTGTACCTCAACAAGATCAACACCGACCCCGACCAGGCCGGCGACTGGACCGCCTACTTCGCCCACCTGGGAACCAAGATCTTCAAAAAAGACGTCATGGGCGTCCGGAAGTGACCGGCCGACCGCCGAACCCCTCCCTCGTTGTTCCAAAAACGCACCACCCGCCACCCTCATTCCATCCGCAATGAAAAACCAAGCCGTGGGTCCGTGACCGTTTCGGCGGGCTGTCAGCGCCCCACGTCGGAGTATTCGGAAATCCGTCCTGGTCGCCGTGGTCCTGGTCGCCGGAGCGACGACCGTGGCGTGCGGCAGCGCGGGGTCCGGTCGCGAAGCGACCGCATCATCCTGAGGCGGCACACGGATGCGGCCCGCGGTTGCGAGCCTAGTCGGTCGCTTCTGCTCCGAGCTCTAAAACAGGTTCGTCTGAAGTGTCACGGCCTCCCCAGTCGTCACCAGCGGGCGCAATCTGTTGACATAGCAATACCGATTCTGTATACAATCATTACATGGGAGAGACGGTGTCCGGGTGCCGGCCCACGGCTCCCACCGCTTGTCGGACGGGGATCTGAGGCCCGGTCCCGAGGCCTGCGTGTCTGCGTCGCATATCCGGGGAGGGATAGCCTTGAAGCGCACTTTCCGTTTCGTCATTCCGGTCGCCTCGCTCGTCGGTACGCTTGGGTCGTGGGCCGAGGGTGCGCTTTGGTGCGCCAGCGTGCAGGCCGGCCATCCCCAGACGATTCTCTGCGACGATTTCGATCAATACTGCACGGCCCCGCCGGCCTGGCCCGACCGTTGTGTCAACCAGAGCACGCCGGACCCGGAAGCCTTCCTGACCAACTGGCCCGAGGTGGCCGACAGCGGCAACCCAATGAAGGTGAATCAAGATTACAAACCGAGCGGCGACACGCTTTATGCCGAGAGCCCGCCATTCACGGTCCGGTACTACAGCGGCAGCAATCCCGAGGCGGGGAATTACTATCTGGACACGCAGCACAACCGCGACCTGCAGGCGAACATCGCCGCCCTCGAACCCGGCAGGAACGTCGTTAACGGCACGGACGAGCGCCCGCTGATCCTGGAGTTCGTCTACCACTTCCACGACGAGGGGCGGCAGTACTACCAGAGCCAGTACGTGGATCTGTCCCTGAACGACGGCGTGATCCTGGACCGCGCCCCGACGGACTACGTCCTGAGCGAGGACTGCGCCGCGGTCGGGGGCTGCGGGGACTCCCACGGTTATCCGATCATCTGCCAGCAGAACAACAGCTACGTGCTGACCGGTTTCTGTCCGCCGCTCGAAAGCCTGCCGCTCCATTCTTCGATCGCGGTGGGCATCCTCGCCTGGCTGGACACCAACCCGTGCCATTGCGGGGAAGACGTCGCCCACGCAGCCAGCAACTGGCACCTCGTTTTTTTCGACGGCAAGCAGTGGTGGACGCTGAAATCCAACCTATTCCCCGGGGGGGGCACGCGAACCGCCCTGAACGGGGCCCCGGACCCGCCGCCGGAGGAGTGCAAGATCAAGTCGCCCGGTGATTTCGGCCTGTTCAACGGCCTGAACCGCGTCCGTCTGACGATCAAGACGAACACCGTTCGCGTGGACCACTGGTATCGCCAGATGTGCAAGACCGACAACACCAAGAAGTATGACCTCGCCCATTGGGCGGAGATCCCGCGGCAGTACTTCGGCGGCTTCAACAACATCGCCCTGGGGACAGGCAAAGGGTGCGAGCTGGACGTCGACGGCGACTGCCTCGGCTTGCGACATCTCCTGGGGCCCAACGGCCACGGCGGCAACGCGGAAATGGATTCGGTTGCGCTGGTTGACGGGGTCCTCGGCACCTACACGGCGACGGGCGCGTGCTGTCTGG
The DNA here is from genome assembly GCA_026647385.1 of Phycisphaerae bacterium. Classification (GTDB taxonomy): domain Bacteria; phylum Planctomycetota; class Phycisphaerae; order UBA1845; family PWPN01; genus JAPKGY01. Next base: position 3,506 of record JAPKGY010000407.1, read on the forward strand.
TGGACGGTACGTGCACCGAGACCGACTTGAGCACCTGCGCGACCGTACTCGACGGGCATTTCGCGGGCAGCAACACCACCTGCGCGAACACCCAGTGCTGCCCGATCCCGTTCGCCGACGGCGATGTGGACGGTGACGTCGACCAGGACGACTTCGGCCTCTGGCAGTTGTGCTACACCCGCGCCGACGGCGGCGTGCCCGCCGGTTGCGAATGCTTCAACCCGGACGGCGACGGCGACGTCGACGGCGATGATTTCCAGGCGTTTAACGAATGCTGGACCGGGCCGCAGGTGACCTGGAGCTCCGCACTGACGCCGGCCTGCAATCCATAGAACGCTCACAACGACCGCCGTGTCCGGCGCGAGCGTTACGTTGTGGTGCGGCCATCTCTCCGCAGGGGCGTCGCCACGGCGACTTGGCTGCGGAGAGATGCCTGCACCACGAGGGCTGGGCAAAACCGGTTGACCGAAAGCTCCTCTACCCCTGCGCCGCACCGCGCGGTAGGATGCGTTCGCGCTGACTATCCCTTTACCGAAAGGAGATGCCGGACATGCAGGTGCGAGCATTGGCCAGCCGCTTCGCTGCGACGATGTCCTTTTCGCAGCTCAGCCTTCCCGCCGTTGCGATGCTGTTGTGGACCACCTTCGGACCGATTCCATGGACAATCGCGGCCGAGAAAGAGGGCCGGCCCAACATCGTGATCATCGTCGCCGACGACCTGGGCTACGCCGATTCAACCCAGATGGTGCGGAGTTTTTTTAA
>JAPKGY010000408.1 GCA_026647385.1 Phycisphaerae bacterium
CGGATGCACACTACAACCTGGCCAACGTACTGTTCGCACAGGGGGACCCAGCCGGCGCGATCGCGGAGTACGAACTGACTTTGGAGTACGAGCCCGACCACGCCCGAGCTCGCAAGAACTACGGGACGGTGCGCGTGCAGACGGGACGGCGGGTGGAGGCGGTCGGGCAGTACCGCGAAGCGCTGCGGCTCGAGCCCGCATGGTGGGATGTGGCCAATCAGCTTGCGTGGATTCAGGCGGACGCGAGCGATCCGGCTGTCTACGATTTGGCAGACGCGGTGCGGTGTGCGCAGATTGCATGCCGGATTACCGGCAGGCGCGAGCCGGTACCGCTCGCCACGCTGGCGATCATGCTGGCCCGCAGCAGACGAACGACTGAAGCCCGACAGATCGCGGAAGAGGCCCTGGCGGTCGCCCGTGCAACCGGAAACCAACAAGTCGTCAACGAAATCCGGCAACGGCTGCAAGAGGAACTGGCGGCCACTCGGCCGGACTGAGACCCACTGTAGACTCAAACAGAGGGGAGGGTTTCAGCGGGCTGGGTGCCGGTTGTCCCATTCCTGGGTGCCCACCCTCGCCGTGCGAGGATGGGCCACCTGGACGAAGATCTGCAGAGCAAGACTGTTTCGTGCGCGAGGATAGCCGCCCGGACCGCGCGCGGTCACTTCAACCTCCTGAGCCAGAGCTTGTGCAGGCGCATGAGTTCGCTCTGGGCGATGGAGAGCGGTTTCATCTGCAGCGTGGCGGGTCCTTCGGGCAGATCGAACGTGCCCAAGGTGAAGGACTTGAAAACGTCCCAGCCGGGAGTGGGCTTCACCGTGCCTTCGACGCCGGCTGAACCAACGGTCACGCGATATCGCGAGCCGGCCTGGGCGGGCGGACAACCGTAATCCAGACTCACCTCGTACGTGCCGGCTTGCACCACGTCGATCTTCCACTCGATGGCGTCGTTCGCCCCGCTCCAGTCGGTCACGCAGTCGCGGTTGTAGTTGCGATACATGGGCTTGACCTTCTCGCCCACCGGGACCGCCCAGGTCACGTCGAGCTCGACCGGGTTCTCGTCGTCGCGGCCGACCTCGATCGGAACGCGATGGTAGGCCTTATCCCGGGTCACGTCCCCGAACCACGCGAGAAAGGCTTCGCGCAGCCGTTTGACGACGTCCGGAAACCGGGAGGCGATGTTGTTCTTCTCGCCGGGGTCGGACTCGAGATTGAACAACTCCCCGTTAACGAGCTTGAAACGGCCGTGGTGGACGGCCCAGTTTTTGTCAGCCGCCGGGCGGACCCGACACCACTGATGGAACAGGTATTCGTGCGGGCTCTCGCCTTTACCCTCGGTGAGCAGCGGCAGGATCGATCGGCCGTCGATCGCCCGATCGGTCGGTAGCGGCGCGCCGATGACCTCGCTGAGCGTGGGAAACAGATCGATGTGCTGCGCGGGAGCATCGACGCGCGCGCCGGCCGGGAAATGCTTCGGCCATCGCGCGACGAACGGCACGCGAATGCCGCCTTCATAAACGCTGCCCTTATGGCCCCGCAGCCCCGCGGTGAAATAACTGCTCACGCCGCCGTTGTCGCTCATGAACATGACGAGGGTGTTGTCCTTCAGGCCGACTTCGTCGACCGCATCGAGCAGTCGGCCGAGATTGTCGTCGATGCAGGTCACCATGCCGTAAACGCGGGCCTCCGGCAGCAAAAGCCCCTTTTTCAGATAGCGGTCGATGTAGGGATCGGGAACCAGGTACGGACTGTGCGGCGCGTTGTAGGGCACGTAGAGGAAGAAGGGTCGGTCCTTATTCGCCCGAACAAACGCGATCGCCTGGTCGGTGAGGACGTCGGTGATGTACCCGGTCGTCCGGACCGGCGTCATGCCGTCGAAGAGTTCGTCGGAGTCGAAGTAGCGGTTGATGAATCCGTACTGCCAGAAGCCGAAAAACTCGTCGAAGCCGCGGAGGTTCGGGTGGTACTTGCGGTAGCGCCCCAGGTGCCATTTGCCGAAGATGCCGGTGCGGTAGCCCTGCTTTTGAAACACCTGGCCGAGGGTGATCTCGGAGGAATCCAGGACGTCCCGGCCCATGTACGTGTCGATCGCGCCGGTCCGCTGAGAATGTCGCCCGGTCATCAGCGATGCGCGCGTCGGCGTGCAGACGGCCGAGCAATAGAAGCGGCTGAACGAAACGCCTTCGGTCATCAGGCGGTCTATCACCGGCGTCTCGATCGTCTGGTTGCCATGCGCGCCGACGTCCCACCAGCCTTGATCGTCGGTGAGCACCAGGATCACGTTCGGTCGAGGTGTCTGGTCGGCACCAAGCCCCGAATTCGCAAGGGAAAACAGAATCACTGCGAGAGCGTGAAGAACGATGCGGTTCATGGCGTCCTCCGCGGAGTACCGCGAGGTTACCCTCGGGGGGGTGATTGTGCGCGATCGAGTGGAACCGGGCTCACAGAGCCCGGCTCAGATCACAGAGCGCGGCTCAGATCACAGAGCCAGACTCGGATCACAGAGCCAGACTCGGATCACAGAGCCAGGCTCGGATAGCGTCCGCCTCGGAACGCTGCTCGGGAAGCGGCGAAACGCTCCGGCGCGTGCGAGGCTCACGCTTTTCCGAGGAGTTTTTCCAGGCGATCGAGCCCTTCCTTGATCATCCCCATGCTCGTGGCGAACGAGAGCCGAACGTAGTTGTCCGTGCCGAAGGCGACGCCGGGCACCAGGGCGACGTGGGCCTGTTCGAGCACCTTGGCGGAGAAGTCGAGCGAGTTGTTCACCCCCAGGGTGGCGAACGCCTTGCTGACGTTGGGGAAGGCGTAGAACGCGCCCGTCGGCTGGACACAACGGACGCCCTTGATCTGGTTGAGCCGCTGCCACATGTAGTCCGCCCGGCGCTCGAACTCCTTGCGCATGACTTCGACGCAGGCCTGGTCGCCCTTAAGGGCCTCGACAAGTCCGTGCTGGCAGAAGGTGGCGGTGCCGCTGGTAGTCTGGCTCTGCAGATTGGCCATCGCCTTGATGATCGGCTCGGGACCGGCCACGTACCCGACGCGCCAACCGGTCATCGAGTAGGTCTTCGAGCCGGCGTTGAAGGTCAACGTCTGGTTATACGCCTCGGGGGAGACGGCTGCGAAACTCATGAATCGCTGGTTGCCGTAGATCAGGCGATCGTACATCTCGTCACTGAAGACGATGATGTCCTTGCCGGCCACGACCTTGGCGATGGCGACGACGTCCTCGGGACTGTAGGTGAAGCCGCCGGGGTTGCTCGGCGAGTTGAAGATCAGGCCGCGGGTCTTCGGGGTGATCGCGTTGGCGATCTGCTCGGGCGTCAGCTTGAAGTTGTTCGACTCGCAGCCCTCGACGACCACCGGCACCGCGCCGCACAACTTGATCTGCTCGGGATAGCTGACCCAGTACGGCGCGGGCAGAATCACCTCGTCGCCGGGATCGAACAGACTCATCGACGCGAGATACAGAGCCTCCTTGCCGCCGACGGTAATCAGCACCTGCGAGGGCTTGTAGTCGAGATTGTTCTCGCGCTTCAGCTTGAGGCAGGCAGCCTCCTTGGCGGGCAGAATCCCGGAGGCCGGCTTGGCGTAACCGGTGTGGCCCGCGTCCAGGGCGGCCTTGCACGCATTGCGAATAGGCTCGGGCGTCGGGAAGTCCGGCTCACCCGCGCCGAAACTCACAACGTCGATTCCCTGCTTCTGCATGGCAGCCGCCTTGGCGCTGACCGCAAGGGTGGCGGATTCGGCGAGCTGCTGTAGGCGCTGGGAAAGTCGCATGGAATAGGCTCCTGTGATCGTAAAGGGTGTAAGTGACCTGTCCGGCACCGGACACCGGGGGGCGAATTCTACCCGCCCCAGCCGCGTTCAACAAGGCGGGCAGCCGGGCTGTCCAGCACCCAGACGGTGCGACCGGCGGATTCGCGGAAGGCGGCCCCAGGCAGCAGACGTGGATCCGCTTGCGGTGAAAGCACTTGCGAGACGGCCTCGGCCTTGTCGGCACCGGTGGCCAGAAAGACGATTCGCCGGGCAGCCCGAATCAACGGGATCGTCAAAGTCATCCGCCACGCCCGCAACGCAGGAACCTGATGGGCGACGACGAGGCGCTCGCGCTCCGCCAAGGCTGATGAGGAAGGGAAAAGACTGGCTGTGTGTCCGTCCGCGCCCAGACCCAAGAGCACCAGGTCAAAGACCGGGATGCCGCCAGGCCCGGCCGGCACCCACGCGCGGATCACCTGTTCATACTCACGGGCGGCGGCCGGC
>JAPKGY010000409.1 GCA_026647385.1 Phycisphaerae bacterium
GTCGACCGCATGATCGGCTTGAGGTCCTCGTCCGGGTATGCCCGGGCCACCGCGACCAGCGCGCAGTCCGGCAGCGCGCGGAGCCCCCTGACGATGTGGTAGTAGTGGCCACCTTGCACGCCGATCTGGGCGAGCCGCACCGGCCCTTCGACTGCGGGCCGGGTGGCTTGGGCCAGCACCGCCGCCGATACCCCGCCGACCGCACCGGCCGCACCCGCCACGAATGCCCGACGCGTCAGGCGAACACCGCCCCCCGAATTATCGGTAATTCTGTCCGTAATCTCGGATACCCCCATTCAGTCCAGACGTACCATGCGTCGGATGTGCGCCAACACCTCGGACGCGCGCAAGCCAAAGACCGCGGGTTTCCCTTGATACACGACGCGGGCGTATGCCCGCACAAAGCCGCTTCCCCTTGACACGGCACGAACGCATCCACGTTCCTTTTGTGGCGAAGCCCCGTGTCGTGTCAAGGGTTCGCGGCGAGTCGTGTGTCAAACGCTTCGGCGCTCGTCGCCGTGGCGACCCGTGCAGCCTCGCGAACACCACGGAACGCCTGCTGCCCGTGGCCATCTCGCGCGGATGTTCGCTCGGCAAGACCCGCGCGGTCGACGTACGGCAGACGTCACACGCCCACCAGCATCTGTTCGAGTTCCGCCTTCCGGGCCCGGACCTTTTCCTTCTTGGCCTCGGGCATGTCGTCCTCAGCCAGCAGTCCGTCGCACCCCTCGATGAACATCGGGACGACCCCGTCGCTCGACCACACCCGCTGTTCGACGGGCCGGGCGGCCACCAGCTTCAGGAAACCCTCAAAATCCGCGAAGTAGCTGCCGTACACGTGGAACGAGTCGGCGATGTGTACGTACTCCCCGACGGGAACGCCGACGCCGTCGGCCACCACCTTCTGCAGTTCGATGAACGCGTACATGTTCATGAACGACGCCTTGAACGCGTCGTTGCTTCGCATGTGTACGTTCAGATCGAGCCGCCCATCCACGATTCGGAAGAACATCCGCTGCAGGCAGGCCGGGTCATGGATGCCGAGGTCCTCCCACGCCTTCCACGTCACCGCCTGGGCCCGGCGGGTGTAGCCGCACTCGCGCAGCATCCGAATGCACTGTTCGATCTGGTTGATCGGCTCGTCCAGTCCGGGCACGTCGTAGTTGAACAGCCGTTCGTGGTAGGTGTACTCCCACTTGCCCTCCTCGGGCTTGACCCAGTGGTCGTGTACGCCGTAGAGCACCTCGGCCCGATACTTTTCCAGGTCGCCCAGCCCGCCCGGAAACGCCCGGTGGATCCGCGGCTCGCTCAGCGGCTCGGTGATCCGGATCATGACGGTGACGTCCCGGCTGGCCGGGTCGCCCGGCTTGTCGTACTGCGTGGCGATCCGTTCGCCGTTCTCCCAGCACGCCCCCACCGCCTTTTCCCAAGCCATCGGCAACGTTTTTTCCACGACGTGAATCGTCCGCATGACCGCACCTCCTTGCCGCCCTCAATTTAGGCCCCGCCGCCCGGGAGTCAATCACAAAAAAACACGCCGGTTGTTGGCCTGTGAGTTTCTCCGGATGCCGCGTGGCGCCAGCGCATCCTGTTTTGCTCTTTCCGCTCGCTGGTGTGGCTTCAGGTGTGAGGCAATCAGCGCCTCAAGTCGTGAGTATTCGGGGATCCGCCCTGGTCGCCGGAGCAACCGTCGTGGGCGGAAGCGCGGGGCCAACTCGCGTAGTGACCACCTCCCTTCGGTACTGAAAAGGGAGGTGCCTGCGAGCGCGGGCTCGGCCCCTCGCTGCCGTTTGGGGCTCGGATCGGATCAGTGCGTTACGTTGTGCTCTCTCACTGTTTCCCCGCCGGCAGGACGAACAGTCGCCCCTGGCCGGAGTCGAGGCTGACCTGCAGGCCTTCCATGGCCGGGCTGTCGTCGATGATCGGAGCCAGGCCGCCGTCCTTGGCGCTGACCTCGAGGACCTGCGCGTCGTCCGCGTCGAACGCGACCGTTGGCCAGGCGGTGCGGTCGTAATAGTAGTTGTTGAGCATGACCGCGCGTCGGCCATCGGCGTGCGTGAAGACCCCGACGAGATAATCGCCCGGCGTCAGGCTGCGGATCGGCATCCCCCCGAGCAGAGCGGTCGCGTCGTCCTGGGGTCGGATGCGGACGACGGCGGTGCTGCTCAGCTTCATCAGCGTCGGGCCCAGCGCCTTGACGGCTGCGTTGATGCGGGTGGCCTGGTCGTAATGCCGCGTCAGGCGGCCTTCCGCCGTCACGATCGCGCCGCCCTTGGGGAACTCCCGGCCTTTCGGCGTCCAATAGCAGAAGTACAGCACGCCCCTGGCCCCGTACGCCAGAGAGGTGTAGATCTGCCAGCGCAGCTGCGATTCCGTCGGATCGTCGTGCGCGCCGAACGGCATGGCGTTGAAGAAGTTCCAGAACGGGATGCCGTGTTCGAGCGAGACCCGGCGCATGACCGCGAGGTTCTCGCAATAGCGGTGGCGCGTATCCCGCTCGGGGCTCATGTACGGGTAGTAGTCCATCGAGAGCACGTCGGTATTCACCTCGGTCATGAACCGCTCGACGTGCGTATCATAATTGTCGACGCCCAGTTGCTCGGGCGAGGCGTAGCTGGGGTAGAGGTTGATGTAGGCCAGCTTGCCCGGCCGGGCTCTGCGGATTTCGTTGACCCGCTTGGCGAGTTCGGGAAAGTCCTTGACCGACGGCTCGTCCTTGACCATGTAGCCCCAGCAGGCCGGTCCGGTGGGCAGTTGGTCGGCCGGTGTGGTGTAAAGGCCGACGAGCGCCTTGAGGTCGTGCTTCTCGCACAGGGCCAGTTGCCGCGCGACCGTTTCGGGCGTGCGGGCCCCGAACCCGCCGAGGACGACCGTGAAATTGGCCTTGGCGATCTGTTCGTAATAGAGCGGCATGTTCTCGTCCGCGGGCGGGTCGACCCAGAAGCCGATCGCGATCCGATCCTGGGCGAAACGCTGCCCGGGCGGTTCAGCCGCCGACGCGATCGCGACTCCAATCAACGTCCATGCGACGAAGGCCAATATGCGCACGTTGGATTTCATGATCGATCTCCGCTAAATCACCGTGCGGGATTCTGCCACATGCCGGATTCACCCGCCCGCCTGGGGCCGTTACCCTTTCAGAAGGGTTGTGACAGACTCGTGCACGGTCATACAGAGTTCAAACCGAGCTATCGGGTCTGAACGAGCCGCAGGCTTCAGCCTGCGCGGCCATTTGGATTGGGATCGATTATCGACCCGTGCTCGAAGCTCCGCGCGGGGCGCCGCGGCGACCTGAAGCCCGCGCCTCTTTGGAGCTCAAGGCCTCCCCGTGAACGCAGTCTGCCGGTCTGAGTCCCCGGTTTCCCGGATCACCCCGGCCGGCTGGCCGCAGGACGCGAGGTCGCGCCCCCAGCCGGTGCCGAATTCGGTGCACTCGTCGGCCCCGCGATCCGCTCCAGCCGGACGTCGTCGAACCACGCGAATCCGGTGGCCGCCCCCTGGCCGCAAAAGTTGCAGATGGCGTTCAGTTCGCCGCCGGTGGCGTCCGATTTGAATTCGATCTCCACCCGCGTCCAGTCGGTCTGGCCGCTGTGGTTGGGTCCCTTGTGCATCGGGTTCTCCGGGCTGACCTCGTTCGGCAGCACCAGCAGGGTGCCGTACATGTCCGCATCGCCCATGACCACCAGTTTCTCCGTGCGGACCCAACCGGAGAACCGATACCACTGGCTCGGCTCGACCTTGACGGTCTGGAGGATGCTGGTCATCACCGGCTTGTCAGCCATCACCTTGACGGAGCATTGGCCTTCGTGGGCGACGGTGCAATCCTGAATGAGGACCGGGAACGTGCCCATCGTCAGGCCTTCCCACTCAGCCGGTGCCCCGACCGATCCGAACGCACCGGGCGCTTCGAACGAACCGTTCTTGATCAGATTGTCCGCTGGCCGGCTGGTGACCGCCGCCCCCGCGATGCCGACCAAACCGATGACCAGCGACACACGTACGATCATGGCCATGTTTGAGACTCCGTGCAAACAGTCTTTGCCGACAGGGGAGATATCATAGCCAATGGGGTGATTCCTGCCTAGCCCGGTTGTTTCATGAAGATTCACCACAGAGACAAAGAAACTATGAAAGCCGGGTCTCCCGGTCGGAGGCTTGATACGGGATCATAGTCCCCAGTTTTAGCGGGCTGATCTTGTGGATCACCCAAGGCCATCCGGACACAAGCAGACCCGACGATGTGTATTCTGGCGATTGACTCAAGAGCGTGGCGTGTGTCTATGAACCGTCGAGTGGTGCCCATCAGTTTCGAGGGGTAGCGATGGTGCCGGCGGAAATGGAACGACTGATCGAAAAGACAGCACCCGAACGGGTGGTGATCGAGATCTGTGCCCAGGCCGGCTGGGTGGGAGACTTGGTGCGGGCCCGAGGGATCGCCCTGCAGGTAGCCAACACGAACAAAGAAGCGTGGTCCTGGCGAAAGGTAAAGCGGAAGACGGACCGGGATGATGCTTTGAAGCTGGCGAGGATGTCGGCGATGAATCAATTGCCGACGGTGCACCTTCCGGAGCATGGGGTTCGCCAGTGGCGGTCGATTCTACATTATCGACAGACACTGGTGGCTCGACGGACGTCGGCCAAGAATCGGATCCGGTCGATTCTGGAAGCGGAGGCGATCCAGTTGGCGTCGGGCAAGGCGGGCTGGACCCGGGTAGAGCGTCTGCGACTTCGAGAGAGGGCTCGTTCGTGGGAAGAAGCGGGCATTGAGGAATTGTGGCGGGCAGAACTCCAGGAAGAGCTGGATCATCTGGAACAATTGGAGGCCTTGCTCAAGCGACTGGAAGTGAAACTGGAGACGCTGGCGGGCGTAGATCCCCGAGTCAAGCGACTGAGGACGACCCCCGGGGTCGGGCCTCGCCCGGCGGAGAGGGTGGTGGCGGTCATCGACGATCCGCACCGGTTCCGTAGCGGCAAGGAGGTGGGCTCGTATGTGGGCCTGACACCGCGCCGGTTCCAGTCCGGGCATCCGTTGTCGAATTCGGCCGTAGCCCTCGGCGATATTGCTCGGGGCGGACACCGCACATCGCCTAATCTGTGATGTCAGTGCGTACAGTTCGTCCGGGGGAGAAGGTTTTGAGGCCCGGTACACCTCCGACACAAGGTCCATAGCCTTCTGCCAGACCAACAGGTCCCGGTAGCTCCTGAGCACACCACTCACCCCAACTCTCCACTTCTCCCCCCTCCCTCTGTGCCTTTCTGCCTTGTATGTGGTGCCTCTGCGCCTTCTCCTACTTATCATCCAACGCGTTCTGATACGCGATGGGCGGGGTCTCGGTGATCTTCTGGGGCAGTTCGCCGCTCTTATACAGGCAGGCCGTCCGATCCACCGTCACCTGCGTCCGCATCCACAGCGGCATCTGCGGGTCGGACAGATCCCCCGCCGTCGCATAGATCGTGAACACGTGGTTCTTCACCGTCACCCAGTCCTGGATCCGAACCAACGGCCCGACGAATTGCAGATAGTTCAGGTAGGCATAGGGTTTGACGACAGCCCCGGACCCGCTATCGCGGCACGCGTACGCGCGCAGCTCCCCCATCGTCAAAGTCTGAGTGGTCCCGCCGGCGCTCATATCCCTGGTTTTCACAGTGACCGGCAGTGCCGTCAGCACGTCGAGCAGGTTGCCCACGGTGGTGAAGCCGGGAATACCGTGTCCGGCGTCAATGGGATTGGGGGGGTCAGCCGGGTTGGGAACGGGCTGTCCCTGGGCGTACGACGTCATGTATCGGGCCAGCGTGGGCGAGACGCTCGGATAGTAGTCCGGCGCCCTTGTTCCCGAGGCGTTTCCCTGGTCGAACAAGGTGCTGCTGAACACCTGACCGGCGGGATCATGCCCGGCGGTGCCGGCGATATACGAAATCGGATCCAGTCGGTCGTAAGCGACCTCACGGAGCGGCACGCCTGATGTCGGGCGAAGGGATCCCGGATCAGGAGCCGGCGGGATCGCATCGACGGTCCCGATCGCGCCTTTGGCCAGCGCCGGCAGGCCGTCGAGCACCCACCACGGTGCCTGGTTGATGTTGATCCGCCCGCGGACCTTCGGGCCGATGGGTGAGCCCTTCTCCGTGATCGCCTCTGAAACGCGGTCCACCAGCGGATAGAACGGGAACAGCCTGGAGTAGACCTTCTCGAACCAATCGACCGGCAAGGCGGCCAGCCGCGTATTGTTCAAGTCGAGACCGGCCCCCGCCCAATCGAAGTTCGAGAATTGCGGGTTGAACCCGTATTGGGCCTGGTAGACCGTATCCAACGCGGCAAAGTTGTATCGCCGAGTCAATTCCTCCAACGGCAACGCCGTGAAATAGTTGTAGACCAGTTGACCCCACGGCGCGTCCAGCCGGCCCTCAGGAGGCGTCGAGGTGAGATCCGTGGCGGTCTGCGGCAACACCGCGCTCGCGAACAGCGGCATGTGTCCGTTATCGAGATGTTGAAGCTGTTCAGCCAGCTTCCCGTAGTCGACACCCGGCGGGGTGTAGGTCGCCTGTGTGCCGGCACAGATCTGGCTCTGATTGGTCAGATTTCCGTTCGTAGGATCGACCACCAGCAGGTTAAGCCCGTGCGAATACCGATTGACCAGCAGCAACGTGCCCGTCGTCGGGAACGCACGCGTACCTCCGGTCAGCCTGTCGATGCCCACATCCGACGTGACCACTGGGACGCCAGCGATAGGATTACTGGCAAGGACCGGGATCGAGACGCTGTACGGCGACGAGAACGGTGCAAAAGTGTTCTCCGCGCCCTCGAACACCGCTCGAACAAGAACCTGGGGGTCCAGGTTAGGATTC
>JAPKGY010000041.1 GCA_026647385.1 Phycisphaerae bacterium
GCCTGCGAGTGCGGCTTGGTTGTGGAACAGCGGCGCAGGGGCCTACTCACGGCCAGGCTTCCGCGAATGTTGCCAAAAAAGAGATTTCCCGGGCATTTTTGCGCTTCGCGCCGGGACGCACTGCGGCTAGCATTAAAGTAACAGCAGACCTTCTATCCAGAGGAGCCCCGCTGGGAGAGCCCCGTGCATCTCGGCGGCTCCGTCGTTGGCTTTGTCGCAAGTAGGAGGGCGCTGGAAGTATCACGTCCGAGGAAGCCCGGGTCGCTCTTGGCCCGCGTGGAGAGGAGAGGAGCCATGAGACGCCTCATCGTTGCGATGTTGCTGGTCCCCGGCTCACCCATACTGGGTGCTCCCGTGAATCTGTTCGACAGCTTCGAGTATGCGGACGGGGTCGGCGATCCCGCCTATGCCGCCCACTGGTCCGTCGTCGCGGGCCAGAACCGGTACCCGATCGTCGAGCGCATCTATCAGGTGGACGTGACCGATCCGGGTGCGCTGCACGGGACGAAGGTTGCGATGGCCGCCACGCCCGCGCCGGCCGGCGGTTACGGAATCACCCGCCCGCTCAGCCCCGTCGAGCCCACGGACGAGAGCCCGCTGGTCTACAAGGCCGACTGGCATGGCATGGCCACGAGCACAAACCGTTACCTGGTCAGTTTTGCCATGGAACTGTCCCAGGGGGACGTCCACGCTCCGCCGCTCGGCAGTGCTCCGCTGGCGACGCCGATCCCCGTGATCGCCCTTGCCGTGGGCTACGGGACGGGCGACTTCCAGTACAGGTTCTTTGACGGAACGACGTGGCAGATGACCCCGATCAAGCTCTGGGCGGGTTACAGGCAGTGGAACTGGCAACACCTGACCATGACGTTGACGGACCTGGGAGACCCGGGCACGCAGACCGGCAAGCACGTCAGTATCCACATGCAAAACGAGGATCTTTCCGTCATTGGAGATGAGGAGTTTGATTTGACGATGCCGGCGGGGGCGTGGACGGCCGGCGAGACGTTCGACCGGATATCGCTCCGCGCGTTCGACGGTTTCTCGTTCAACTCGATCATCGACAGCGTATCGCTGACCGGCGGCGAGATCGTTCCCGAGCCGGCCACCCTGGCCTTGCTGGCGTTGAGCGTGTCGTTGGTGCTGCGTCGTCGAGGTAAATGACCGCGTACAGGACTATCAGCCCGCTCCCGCGGGCACGAGGCTGTTGGAAGGAGGCACTTAGGGCCACTGGGCGCAAGCCGGTGGCCCTCTGTCATTCTGTTTGCTGCGACCAAACTGCGCAGTCATGCGTCCGTCGAACCCGCCCGCTCACTGATAGAGCTTGAGGCCGGTTTTGCGGAAGGTCTCGCTGCGTTCCTGCATGCCGGCCTGGACGGCCTGCCGTTCGTCGAGGCCGTGGTCGCGGGCGAAGTCACGGATCTGCTGGGTGATCTCCATCGAGCAGAATTTCGGGCCGCACATGCTGCAGAAATGGGCGGTCTTGGCGCCCTCCTGCGGCAACGTCGCGTCGTGGAACTGCTCGGCCTTCTCCGGATCGAGGGCGAGGGCGAACTGATCCCGCCAGCGGAACTCGAACCGGGCCTTGCTCATTGCGTCGTCGACGTACCGGGCGGCGGGGTGCCCCTTGGCAAGGTCGGCGGCGTGAGCGGCGATCTTGTAGGCAACCACCCCCTCACGCACGTCGTCGCGGTTGGGCAGGCCCAGGTGCTCCTTGGGCGTGACGTAGCAGAGCAGGGCGCAGCCGTACCAGCCGATCATGGCTGCCCCGATCGCGCTGGCCAAGTGGTCGTAGCCGGCGGCGATGTCCGTCACCAGCGGGCCGAGGGTGTAGAACGGGGCCTCGTCGCACCATTCAAGCTGCCGGGTCATGTTCTCGTGGATCATGTGCAGCGGAATGTGCCCCGGGCCTTCGTTCATGACCTGCACGTCGAATTCCCACGCCCGGCGGGTCAACTCGCCCTGCGTCTTCAACTCGGCGAACTGGGCCTCATCGTTCGCGTCGGCAATCGAGCCGGGGCGCAGGCCGTCGCCGATCGAGAACGCGATGTCGTAGGCCGCCATGATCTCGCAGATCTCGTCCCAGTGTTCGTAGGCGAAGTTCTCCCGATGATGGGCGAGGCACCACTTGGCGTGGATCGACCCGCCGCGGGAGACGATCCCCGTCAGCCGCCCGGCGGTCATCGGCACGTATCGCAGGAGAACGCCGGCGTGAATCGTGAAGTAATCCACGCCCTGCTCGGCCTGCTCGATCAGCGTGTCGCGGAACAGTTCCCAGGTGAGTTCCTCCGCCTTGCCGTCAACTTTCTCCAGTGCCTGGTAGATCGGGACCGTTCCGATCGGCACCGGCGAATTGCGGATGATCCACTCGCGCGTCTCGTGGATGTTCGGACCGGTCGAGAGGTCCATCACCGTGTCGGCGCCCCAGCGGATCGACCAGACCATTTTCTCGACCTCCTCCTCGATGGAGGAGGTGATGGCTGAGTTGCCGATGTTCGAGTTGATCTTCACCAGGAAGTTTCGGCCGATGATCGTGGGCTCAAGCTCGGGGTGGTTGATGTTGGCCGGGATGATCGCCCGTCCGCGGGCGACCTCGTCACGCACGAATTCCGGCGTGATGGTTTGGGGGATGGCGGCGCCCCAGGATTGCCCGGGATGCGGCGGGCGGATCGGTGGCGGGCTGTTTTCGCGACGCTGATTCTCGCGGATGGCGATGAACTCCATCTCGGGTGTGATGATGCCCCGCCGGGCGTAGTGCATCTGAGTGACGCGCCGGCCGGGCCTGGCGCGAAACGGCTTTCGCGGGTTGGGAAACCGCACTGCCGCGAGCCGATCATCCCGTAACCGACGTCGGCCGAACTCCGACGAGGGAGCCGGCAATTCTTCCACATCGCCGCGTCGCACGATCCATTCCAGGCGGATCGGCGCGAGCCCACGACCGACGTCGAGTTGAACGTCGGGATCGGTGTATGGGCCGGAGGTGTCGTAGAGCGCGACCGGCGGGTTGATCTCGTCGGGGTCGCCGGCCCGACGCGAGCGGGTGGGGGCCAGTATCACCTCACGCATCGGCACGCGGATTTCCGGATGGAGGTTCCCTTGGACGTAGATGCGTCGCGAGCCGGGTATCGGCTTGCGGGTGACGATCTCGTTGCGGACGGTTGTGTGGGTGGGCTCTGGCGCTTCGCGGGCGCTCATGATCGTTCCTTTCGATTTCCGGTTGGATCAGCCGGCGGCAGGGAAGCGACTCTCGCCCGACGGCACGTCGCAGGCGGCGTCGCCTTCCCTACGCAGCTCGGGCCGCCCGGGGGCGGTCGACGCTGATCAGGTTCCAAGGGTACCGCGGACGTTCGCTCCGCCGATCTCAGGCCGGCCGCGTGCCGACCACCCCTAGCGACCCTCAGCAGTGTAGGTCCGCGGACGAGTTTCAGCAAGGAATGCTGAAGCCCCCGCGGCGCTCTGGCCGCCCGATCGGTCAGTTCGAGTCACTTGTCAGCTCACCGCGCGTATGCCGTTCATCGGCGACTCTCCGAAAGGGGCACGGATCACGGGCCGGACGACCGGGTTGCCGGGCCGCAGCGCGGGCGCCAACGGGAGGAAAGTTCTTCCCCCGGCGCACCAGGAATACCGGAGTCCCGGGCCGTCTCTCGGCCTCAGGGGACTCCGGCAACGGCGGAGTCACAGGAACCGCATCAAGGTCAGGATTGATTGGCCCGGCGCCGCGATCCGCCTGCGCTGCTGACGCGATCGGGGTGGCAGCGTCGCAGAACGCGCCCGTGATAGACGATTCGGCGAGGAGCCGAGACCGGCGGCGGCGGCGGCGGGGCCGTGAGTTCGTCCGCCGTCACCAGCTTGATCCCCTTGGCGGCGAGTTGGCGCAAAACGAGGTCGGCCTCCGGCGCGCTCCAGAACCCGCACGTGTCGCCGACGACGGTCACTTTCTTGTGCCGCGAAAGCAGGCCAAGCGCCAGATTGCGGATCGTCCGTTCCAGGCCTACCCCGAATAGGATGAACTCCTCCGCCTGGAGCGACGTGAGGAAACGGTCCGCCTTGGGGTTGCCGAGTATGTCGCGTGCCCGCTTGCGGAACAGGATCTGGCGATAGCCGGTCATGACGTCCGGCGGAAGTGACAACGTATTATCAGCCTCGATGAGAATGCGCGGCTCGAGCAGGGAGAACTCCGGTTTGCGCTGTCCGTGGGTCCCGTCGATGCAGTGTAGCGGGCAGCCCTGCCCCGCCTCCGTCGGGCGGTGGGATTCGAGGCACGAGATCACCGGGACGTTCGCCGAGCGGGCCCATGCGAAGATTCGGTGGAGGTTGGCGAGCAAGCCGGCGCGGTTGCTGACTTGCATGATGGCTCCCGGTTCGAGGAAGTCATTCTGCGTGCACGCGTCGATCAGGACGCGCTTCCAACTGGCGGGTCTGCGTTTCCGTCCCCCCATGACTACCCCCTCGATTCAACGACGCGCACGGTGCTACCCCTTTGCAGACCGATGCGCAGCGGACGACGCCCGCGTGTCCCCGCGTCAACGTTCAGGAAAGGCACGAATCCTCCGCGATCTGCCCCTTAACGTGCTTGTTTAATAATACCCCGGTGGCGGCGGCTTGTCTTTGAAAACTTGCGAAAAATCAGCGGAGGGCTCGACCCTCGCGACCGTGCCGGAACCGCACCAACTTGTTCCGATAAAAAGGGCAGCCCCGGCAGGGGGACCGGGGCTGGGTAAAAGAGCAGTCATGGGCGTCAGGGCCGTCGAAGGGCCATTGATCCCCGTGACCGCTCGTTGCCGTGCGGTGTTGGAGGCCGCACGACAACGGAAAGGGGAAG
Source organism: Phycisphaerae bacterium (assembly GCA_026647385.1). Taxonomy (GTDB): domain Bacteria; phylum Planctomycetota; class Phycisphaerae; order UBA1845; family PWPN01; genus JAPKGY01. The sequence goes on from JAPKGY010000041.1 coordinate 4,820, forward strand.
CAACCGCAATATTATAGGCCCGTGCGGCCGTCATGCCTCTGAAAATTGGCACGGTGCCTACCCGATAGGTAAAAACTGATTGAGAGCGGGCGTATTCCTTTTGCATCCATGCTCGGGCCGAGAGGACGGTATCCCCACGTGCTATCACTCGTCTGCGTTCTCCCGTCGACGGCTGGGCAACTGGTGTTAACGGGTCCGCCGGCAGGTAAAGTCCTTTCCAGGGCCAGCGTGCCCCGTCCATCGGTCTGAGGCGTCGCTTGGCGCTCCGAGCATTTCGATTGGATGGCCGGCCGAACTCCTCGTGGTGCGGCGGCAAGGATTTTACCCTGATTGGCGGGCAAGCGAGCGGTGTTCGCGAAGCAACTGGATGAGCCGGTGGAGCTCTGGCGGCGGCGGAGCCTCGATCTGCATTTCCTTTTCGAGGATGGGGTGGGTGAACCGGATTCGGTAGGCGTGGAGCGCCTGTTGCGAGGTGATCGGCGTGTCGCTGCCTCGGCCGGTGAGGCTCAACTCCGAGACGTGGTGCCCGCCGTAGAACGTGTCGCCGGCCATCGGATGTCCGATGTAGGACATGTGGACCCGGAGTTGGTGCGTGCGGCCGGTCTTGGGATGGAGATGAGCCAGGGCGTAACCACGGAACCGCTCGACGATTTCGTACTCCGTTACCGCGTGCTTCGAGATCCGGCGTACGACGTCGGGGTGCGTGATCGACACGATGAAGCGATCCTGCATCGTCGGATGGGCGATGAGCGGGGCGTCGATGACGTCGGCGTCGAGCTGCGGCCAGCCTTCGACCACCGCGAGGTAGGTTTTCAGGACCGTTCGGCGCTCGAACTGCAGCGACAGCCGCCAGTGGGTTTCGTCGGTCTTGGCCACCAGCATGACGCCGGTCGTGTTCTTGTCGAGGCGGTGGACGATCCCGGGGCGGAAGGGGTCGTCTCCGTGGCTGAGCGACCGGGCGTAGCAGGCCAGCCCGTTGGCGATCGTCCCGGTCTGCGTCGCGTGGGAGGGGTGGACGATGATGCCTTTGGGTTTGTTGATCGCCAGGAGGTAGTCGTCCTCGTAAAGGATGTCCAGTGGCATCGGCTCGGGGATCAGGTCGTAGGGCTCCGGTGGGGGGATCACCACAACGACCCGGTCCCCGCCGTCCGGCTCGTAGCTGGGCTTTGTCGGCTTGCCGTTGACGGTGATGTCACCCTGCTTGATGAGCTTCTGGAGCAGGGTCCGGGACATCCGGGGGAACCGGGCGTGGAGGTACTTGTCCAGGCGTCTGCCCGGCAGCTTCCTGCGAATGCGCAGGGTCACCCGCCGAGGTTTGTCCGGCCCGCGCCGTTCGTCGGCAGCGACGTCGACGGCGTCGTCCTCGAGGTCGAGCGAGTCGCCGTTGATCTCGGGTTCCTCGTCCTCGAGTTCCTCGTCGAGAACGTCTTCGGGTTCGTGCGGTTCCGTGCTCATCGCTTTATTAAATGACCCGTGCGCGATCGTGCGACATCAAGGAGCCGCGGGTTTCCCTTGACACACGACGCGGGCGTATGCCCGCACAAAGCCGCTTCCCCTTGACACGACGCGAACGCCTCCGCGTTCCTTTTGTGGCGAAGCCCCGTGTCGTGTCCAGGGTTCGCGGCGAGTCGTGCGTCAAGGGCTTCGGGTCGCCGTGGCGACCCGCCCGGTGTTTCGTCTTGATGGGCGCCCCAGGATCTCGCACGGTCATATAATATACTGGAATCAGCTGACAAAGCATCCGGATCGGAGTCGATTGACCACCCTGCGGCGTATCGCAAAGGCTGTTGGGGTGGATTTGTCGAAACGGATCTGACATCTCGGTCGGGATCGGCCTTGGCCGCTGAGGAGGACTGCCTGTTATTCGCCGAGCCGGCGGCGGAGGTCGTCGCGTTCGCGGCGGGTGGCTTCATAGTCGAAGAGCAGGTATTTCAAGCCAAGGCGCCATTCGTCCAGGGCCTGATGGATCCGGGAGAAGTTCTTCTTGAGGTCCTCGTGGCGGCGGCGGGTCTCCTCCAGAAGGGCGATCAGTTCCGGGCGCTTGGCCTCAGGGAGGGCGTCGATCTGGGCCCGGAATTCCGCAAGCCTGGCATGAAACGCCTCGTCGTTCATCTTGCTCCCCTCCGATACTCCTGAGAGGGTGTGTGAGAAGCCCTGGGAGAGGGCGACAGTCCCCGGGCCTCTCACACACCCTCGGAGAGTACAGCGCCCCTTCTCCCTACTCTAGTAAAGTCGGGCTCATGAATCTACCCTTTGTTGCCGGAAAGCCCGCGAAATCGGGTTATAGGACAACGTGCGCGCCCAGTGGCTGCAAGGTGTTCGACTAGCGCCGACTCCGGTAAGAGAGTGTTTGTTGTGGTGCGGAGAGTTGCCTGCACCACAAGGGCCGGGCGAAACTGTCCAACCGAAACGGCACTCTATGACCGTGCATGAATCTGTCATAACCCTTCCGACAAGGGAACTTCCCCAGGCGGACGGGCAAATCGGACGTGTGGCGGAATCCGGCACGGTGATTCAGGGCACTTCGCCATCGAATACAGCGGTCACTCCGCGATCGAGTGGCCGTGAAGCTCGTCAATGTTGCATGATCGCACACGGTCATCGGCCGGTAGCGGCGCAACGGGCAGATTCTCCGACACCGTCAGCGATCGGCCGATGCGTTCTTCTCGGGCGGCAGGAGGACGTACCCCACCCCGCCGCGGTCGAACCAGATCTTCTCCACATCGTCGGGATGGTATTTGCACAGCCCGCGTTCGGGCGTGCGCATCGCGGGATCGTTGATCAGCACGCTCCCGTCGGGATCGAATCCGGTAATGACGAGCAGGTGCCCTTCCGCGGAGGCGTAGTTCGGGGCATGGCGGAGGTCGCCTTTGTCCGCGCGCGTGCTGGCCACGATCGGTCGGCCCTCGGCGACCCGCCGCTTGACGGCGTTCCAGTGGCCGAACCGTTCGAGATCTCCCGGTACACCGTACATCCATGCACCCTGGATAGCCCGCCACCAGTTGCCGTAAAGGCGATATTCGGGGTCGTATACGGTGCGGCAGACGTCCACGGTCGGCACCTTCACCCCCCAGTACTCCAGGACCATGGCCAGGGAGGTCGGGCTGCAGATCAGGGGGCGGAGATCGTCGCTTTCCCAGTTCTGGCTGCGAAAGGGAACGGGCAGGCGGCGTGTCCATTTCTCCGGTGGCCCGGCATCGACCACCTCCCGGAAGCGATCGGCCACCCGTGGGTCGTTCAGGGTATTGCTGTAAGCCAGACTGAATCGGCACAGCGCGGGCGGCTGCATGGGGTTCTCGGCAAAGAGCGTCACACGGTATTGGATGCGGTCGAAAGCGTTACCGGATTGGAAGTAGTCGATGTTGATCCGGCCGTGTTCGTCCTCGAGCGTCCTGGGCTTCGGCGCGGTGAAGTGACCCCAGCCGCCGAGGTAGTAGAACGGCGTCCAGAAGTCCCCCGCCTCGCGCCCGACCCGGATTTCGACGTAGAAGCCGGCGCCGGTCGGCACGTCGATATTCCACGAGGGCAGCAGATCGTTGAACGGGAACGGTGTGCGGACTACCGGGGAGGTGAAAGCGGTGGGGCAGGAATCGCGCTTCTCGTGATTGGCCGCGGTGGCGGGCATCGATGCCGGCTTGGGCAGCGGAAACACGTGGGTAATCAGCCGATGCACGTCGTTGGGCGTGCGGAAAAGCTTGTTGTTGGACCCGCCCGACGGCTGGGAGGTCGGAGCCGTAGTCGTTACCGGCCCGGCCGGCACGAACGTCGTCGCGAGGCATACGGCGGCTGGCAGCGTGATCGCGATTCGTGTGCCCTTCGTGTCCATGTCGCGCATTATACCGGCTGGCGTGTGAAAACGAGCCGCAGGGTTTGAGACTGCGCGGCGATCGGAATGCGGTCGGACGGCAAGCCCCGCGGCAAACTTCGCGCGGGTCGCCGCGACGACCTGAAGCCCGCGGCTCGTCGAGTCACGCGCTTCGGGGGATGCGAGCGGTCAGGTTGAGGGACCGGTTGCGAAACCTTGTTGGAGTTCCTCCACCTGTCGGCGGAGGTCGGCGACCTCGGCTCGCAGAGCCTCGACCTGCTCGCGGAGGCACTGGACCTCGTTGGCAGCGGGTGCCGGTGGGGCTACCGGCGCGGGAGCGGCTGCCCGGGCGGACGCGACCGACGGCGCCTCGTCGGGGGGATAGAGCAGGTGGGTATATCGGATGGCGGATCGGCCGGGCTCGCGGGGCAGGGCGGCGACGAACGGTGATTCGCCCTGACTGAGCGCTTCGAGCACGTTCGAGACGATATCCAGACCTTCAAACGAAACCAGCCGCGCACAATGCGTGCGCAATTCGCCGATGGTCTGGGGGCCGCGGAGCATCAGTTCGGTCAGGATCGCCCGCTCGCGTGCGCCCCAGCCGAAGGCGGCTTCCACCTTATGTTGAAACCGGTCCGTGCGAGCGCCGGGCGCCGGAAAGAGATGCTCGACGAGGCCGCGTTTGCGCAGTTCCGTGAGCGTGGCGTTGACCGCGATCTCGTCCAGCTCCATGACCGGATCGCGGTTCGATTTCTGGTTGCAGGCTGCCACGATCGCGTTCAGCGTCATCGGATAGTATTCGGGCTGAGCCATCGATTTTTCAATCAGCACGCCGAGGACGCGACGTTCGAGTGGGTTGAGCGTGATGGCCATAGCGGACTCCCTGCCTGTTCCGGACCGATAAACGGGGAGTTTACATGCCGACGACGGGCTTGGCCACCTTCCTGCGGGCGGATTGAGCCGGTTGCGATGTTCCCGGTCCGTGGCATGGGCATCTTGCCCATGTTGGCCAGGCAGCCCACGTTTACCACAAAACGGAGGTTCACGCGCTGGGAAGACCGTGCCACGGGACACATGACAACCGGATCAAGCGGATTTGTCGCCGGGCCGTCGGCAGGGGTATGATAAATCACAATGAACCTTCCCGAACTGGTCCGAATCCGGCGGCGATTCGCCGACACGCACGTCGCGGACGTGGCCGGTGCGGTCCGCGCGGAGCTCGATGATTGCCGCGTGACCCTGCCCGCGGGGGCGCCCATTGCGATCGCGGTCGGCAGTCGGGGGATTGATAACCTTGTCGACGTGGTCCGAGAGACGGTCGCCTGGGTGAAGCGGCGGGGCGGGCAGCCCTTCATCGTGCCGGCCATGGGCAGCCACGGTGGAGCGACGGCCGCGGGGCAGAGGCGACTCATCGAACACTACGGCGTGACCGAGTCCGCGGTCGGCGCGCCGATCCGTTCGTCGATGGCGGTCATCGAACTCGATCGCGGCGACGTGGGGATCCCTCGTCGAAGGTCACGTCTTCGGCCTGCCAGACCAGACGTTTGACCGAGGCATAGGCAAAGGCCGGCCCCGCCGCGAGGCGCTCCGCCAACGCATCAACTTCCGCGGCGAGCGAAGCCACGGGAACGACGTGGTTGATCAGGCCGAGCGACAGCGCCCGATCGGCCGGCAGCGGTTCGCCCAGCATGATCCATTCCAACGCTCGCCGTGGGCCG
>JAPKGY010000410.1 GCA_026647385.1 Phycisphaerae bacterium
ACCGATCCACCGCGTGCATGTCCCGGCTCGGAACCTGGACCCGCTGCGTGTGGAAGAGCCAGGCGAACTCCCGGGCGTCGCTCAATCCGATCCGCACCCTGGCCCCGGCGGCCCAGGCCATGAAACCGCTGCGGAACAGTCCCTGCAAGTCCACCACGAGATCGAACCGCCGCGCACGAAGCCCGCGGATGAAACGCACGAACTCCCGCGTGACGGCCAGACTGCGCCCGATCCGCGCGAATCCTTTGCGATCGAACGGAATGACCTCATCGATCTGCGGGTGGCCCTGCAGCAGGCCCGCGCACCCGGTCGACACGAGCCAACTGATGCGGGCCCGCGGATGGCGCCGGCGCAGCCCGTTGAGCACCGGCAGCGCATGGATCACGTCGCCGAAGGAACTCGGCTTGATGATGAGGATCCGCTCGAACGGTGTGCCGCCGGGATCGCTCACGATGCCTTCCCCGGGATGAAGGCCGCCTTGATCACGCCGGTTCCGCCGCGGTCGGCCAGCGTCCGGAACGCCTCCTTGTACTGGTCGACGCGGAACCGGTGCGTCAGCAGCCCCGTCAGGTCGATTCTCCGCCGCCGCAGCCATTCGAAGACGATTTCGTACGTGTGCATCGTCCGCCCCTCGTACTGCTCGAACGCCCGGCCATTCGCGCCGATCAGCGTCAACTCGTCCAGCCAGAGCGGGGCGGTATCCACCAGGCCGATCTGCGACGTCCCCACCTCGACGACCGTCCCGCGCGACTTCGCGTATTTCATCGCGTCGGTCAGACTCTGCCCGCTGCCGACGCAGTCGTAAACCACGTCGAACCCCCCGAAAAACGCCTGATGACCGAACTTCGACGGCACGACGGTCGCGCCGACCAGCTTCGCCACATGGCCGTAGCGGATCGCCTGGGAATCCGATCGAAGGACGCGAACCACGGCGTTCGCCCCGAATCGCTGCATCATCTCCGCCTGTCGGCCGTGCCGGACGACGGCGGCTAATTGGCAGCCCGAGCCCATCCCCCGGATCGCGGCGGCCACGCTCATCCCCACGAAGCCCGCGCCCAGAATCAGCGCGGTCTCATGGTCGGCCGGCGTGCGTCGCAGCACGGCGTGGAGGGCCCCGGCGAACGGGTCGGTCAGAACCGCCACCTCGTCATCGATCGCGTCGGGCACCCGGTAAAGCTGCGACTCGTGGGCGATGAAGAAGCGGCTCCAGCTCCCGCCGGTGAAGTTGTTCCAACCGATCATCGAGCCCACCGGCAACGGACCGGTGCGAAAGTGGCGGCAGAGGGTGAATCGCCCCGCTGCACACATCGGACAGACCGGCTCGATCTCCCGAACCGCGCAGGACAGCGCCGACTCGACCACCACGCGATCGCCCGGACGCCACCGGCTGACCGCCGGACCCACTGCGTCGACGATGCTGACGTTCTCGTGACCCAACGCCGCCGGCAGGCTGCTGATCGTCTGCAGGATCGAGGCCGGATGGGCCCGCTGCAGGATGGCCGCCACGTCCGTGCCGCAGATCCCACCCAGCAACGGTCGCAGCCGCACCCAGCGCGGTGAGGGCAGCTCCGGAATCGGCACCTGCCTCAGACGCAGGCCCGACAGACGGGACCAGAAAACCGCCGGCCAGACCCAGCCGACCACCTTGGCGGCCGCCCAGCGTACCGCTCGCGCGTCGAACGTCAGTGCCGGCATCCGATCTGGGAAATCCCGCCCATGCATGACCGGAATGATAGCCGCCCTCCGCCCCGCTCGCCACGATCCGGACGGAACCGGGATTCCCCAGGCTTGGAGCTTGAACTTCCCGCGGGGACCCGCATATCATGGGTCAGGTTCTCGCCCGGGGCCCAGACCAAGGAAGGAGCGGTCTCATGGCACATTCCCACACTTTCATTCGGCTTCTCGTCGCTGAAACCCTTCTGGCCTGCACGGGCTGCGTGGTGGTCAACCCCTCTAACGTCAGGGTCAGCGGTTTCAATTCCGATCGCGCCGACTCCGGCCCGCCGGCGACGCCCTACGCCTCCACCCTGCAAAGCGTCATCGAACAGCAATCCGCGGTCCGCACCGAACTGGACGCCAGGGACTGGGTCGAGGCCGGCGAGGAAATCGACGACTGGGTCACCGACACGCGCAAACTCATGGGCTACGCCGACACCACCCATGACCCCCGGCTGTTCCGCGCCTATTGCAACGAACTGCTCGCCGCATTCGAGCCGTTGCACCGGGCGGTCGCCCGGCAAGATCCTGTTGCTGCTCGAGAGAGGCTTGAGGCGTGCAACCCGATTCTCAACAAACTCTCCCGCGACTTCCCTCTCACCGCGACGACACCTCCCCCGTCGGACTCCGGCTCCGGCGCCACGCCAGACCGACAGTCCTCCCGAGTGCCGTAAGGAATGATCCCGGCCTGATCGTCCGCCCACCGCCGGACCCGAGAATCGACGCGCGATCACACGCGCAACGGTTGTCCCCTGCGAGCGCCGCCCGTATACTAGGGCGGACCGCCTGTTTGTGGTCCGCGACCCCGCGGGAACCTTACGGAAAACCGTGCGCGCAACCGACGCGCACCGTCGACCGTCGGGTTCCGATCACGAAAGGCGTGTGCAAGGGTGCGATTACGCCCGTATTCGCAGGCATTCCGGATGGTCGGGCCGCCATCCCTTGGCTTGGGCCGGGTTTCTCCGAGTACGAGGACGGCTGCCGCACCCGGGCGGACCACGCCGGCTCCAACCTCGCGGGAAACTCCTCCACATCCAGAGAGGTCCGACAAGGCGTCGTCGAGGACCGATCGGGATCGCCCTGCCCCGGGCACGATGCGCGATGCCGATTGGAAACACGAGTTTGTCCGCGATGCCCCCGCCTGGTCCGCGCGACCCCTCCTCCGTGTGGATTCCCCGGCCCCAGGGAGAGGAATCCCTCATGCACAACCCAAAAGTCATGGAACAGGGCAGCCCCGTTCCGGCGGGCGGACTCGTCATTGTCAGCCGCCTCACCTGGATGATCATGGGACCGTTCATCCTCCTGGCGGTCACCTATCGTATCGCGACGCAGGGAGGAGGGTGGGCAACCTGGAGCGACGCGGGCTTCGGCGCCATCGTCGCGATCATGATCGCCAGCCGCTACATGGAGATACGATCGGGCGCCGCCCAGACGGCCCGGGGGGAGCCGGCCTCCTTCCACCATTTCACCCGTTATTTGTGGGTGTTGCTGGCGTCGGGGGCCTGCGTGTGGGTCGCCGCGAACTATGTCGGCAACCACCTGCTGGGATGACCCGCGGAAATGACGGCCGGGCTTGTCCCGGCCGGTCCGCGATTTCACGCGAACGCCGGGCACGCCTGAAGGATGCAGCATGAGTCGCAAAAAAAAGAAGACCTCACCGCAATCGAAACGTCCTCGCCCAACCGGCGACCGACCCGCGGCGCAACGTGGGCCCGCGACGCCAGGCCGACCGTCAACCGCGCGTCCGCAACGACGTCGTCCCCAACTCGTCGTCGTCGCCAACCGCTTGCCGATTCGTCGCGTCGCACGCGCCGGGGCCTACGAATGGGAGGCCAGCACCGGCGGACTGGTGACCGCCGTCATGCCCGTCCTGTCCCGCCACGGCGGCTGCTGGGTGGGATGGAGCGGCGGGAACTCGCGCGGACCACGCCCCTTCGTACACCGCAGCGTCCGCATCCAACCCGTTTCGCTCACCGAAGCAGAGGTGGAGACCTTCTACCACGGCTTCGCGAATCGCACGCTCTGGCCGCTCTATCACCATGCCGTCCGCACGCCCGAGTTCCAGAGGCAGTATTGGCGCCCTTTCGTCGAGATTAACCGGCGATACGCCCGCGCAGCCGTCCGGGCGGCATCGAGGGACGACGTCATCTGGGTCCACGACTACCACCTGCAACTCGTGCCCCACATGGTCCGCGAACTGCGCCCAAGGGCCCGAATCGGCTTTTTCCTGCACATCCCCTTTCCACCGGAGGAACTGTTCGCCTGGCTGCCCTGGCGCCAATGGATCCTCCACGGCCTGCTCGGGGCCGACCTCGTCGGCTTCCAGACCCCCGGCGACGCCCAGAACTTCGCCCGAGTCGCCCGCCGATATACCGCCGCCGAGGGTACCGACAGCGAACTGAGATTCCACGACCGGACCGTTCACGTGGGCGTGTTCCCCATCTCCATCGACTTCGCGGCCTTCGAGAAGATGGCACGCCAGCCCGGCGTTATCCGAACGGCACACGACATCCGACAGCAGCTCGGAACCGAGCGGAAGCTCA
>JAPKGY010000411.1 GCA_026647385.1 Phycisphaerae bacterium
CTGGTCCTCGCAGCCCACCGGCTCGGGCTGGAGTTGAAGGCCCTCCGCGACGAGACCCCCTACGGTGACTGGGAAAAACGCTTCGATACCGATCTGACCTTCATCACCCAGCGCCGGGCCAACGACTTCATCGCCCTCAGCCAGGCCTTCAAGAGCGAAGCCGAATTGGAAGGCTTCTCACTGACCCAGGCCCTGGCCGCTGCTCGTTGCGGGCCCGGGAGCGCCCCCCGCGCCCGCCGGCCTCCCGGCGACGAGAGTCAAACATACCTCCGAAAACTGGCCCGTTACCGCGGCTACCTCGACCGCACCGAACTGACCGAAATCGCCGCCCGGCTCTCAGCCAAGGACCGCGACGAGGCCATCGACCATTGGACCGCCATCGTGGAAGCGGGCGAAGAGGCCATCACCCGGCTCGAACGCCCGCGCGAAAACACCCCGGCCCGCGCACCGACCGGTTCGCCCTCCTCGGCAACGCCCGCGAAACCGCGCGGAACTGCTCGCGATCCACGGCATCGGCCCGGCCAAGTTCGAGAGCTTCGGGCAACGGTTCATCAACGTCATCCACGAACTCGAGTCAGGCAGCCTGTAATGCCCCTCACGAACCCGTATCGCCGTCCGAAAGCTTCATCCATTCAGACCCGATTGCATCCCAAAGGACCGCCTACGAATGAATCCGGGTATGCCCATTGCCGGCAGATTCTTCGGAAGTGCCATCGCGTTTTAACCGGGGACGCCCGCTTCCATCGCACTTCCAGGCCATTGCCCTCACGACCGTCGGCCTGGCCGGTCGAGCCGCCGCGCGACTGGATGGCGGCGGTGAACGAAGCGGCGCAGGCCAGACCCCTGGCGCAGTTGCGAATCGGCGTCACTCGTGGCCGGCCCCGGGGCGGCCCTCAATGGGTGCAGCAAATCGCCGACCGCTCCGGTCGGGCGTTCACGCTTGGAAATCCCGGGCGACCGACAAAAGAGGGCAAGACCGGAGGAAACCAGTGATATCCCTTGCTGTCCTCCTCATTTGTTCTCCTTGTGGTGCAGGCATCTCTCCGCAGGGGAGTCGCCGCACCACAAAGAAGCTCTCTCGCCAACAGCGGCACTACCACTCGATCCGCAGGACCTGCTCGATGGCTGCGCGCATACCGGATTGCACGATGACGTCGAGATGCCCGGCCACGGCACGGGCCAGTTGCGGAGAAGTGTTGAGATCCTGGCCCCACAGCCGCGTATCGCCGAGCACCTTTCGGCACAGGCCCGCCAGATCGTGTGTATGGTTGTATTCCGACCAGGCACCCGACAGAAACGCCAGCACTTCCGCCTCGTCGCGAATACCGAACGAACGTCCGCACGCACGCACCAGGAGCATGCCGTCGGCGGCCGGCGTTCCGCGATACAAGGCGATCAATGCCGCCAGCGAAAACGCCAGAACCGGCGGAAGACGACTCCGGCCGGCTGCGTACGCTTCCAGCGAAGGCCACACGCGGACGCGCCATTTCGACACGCCGTTGAGAGCGATGCTCGTCAGACGATGCACGATGCACGGATTGCGAAACCGCTCCAGAACGTCCCGGGCGAAGGCCTCCTTCTCCTCGTCCGGAAGATCCACCGTGGGGATGATCTCGTCGAACAATGCCCGACGCACCATTTCCCCGATCAGTGGATCGTCGAGGCTCTCGCGAACCGTCTCCTTTCCCGCCAGCAGAGCCGGCGCGATCATCAGCGTGTGCGGCCCGTTCAGCAGGCGAACCTTGCGCGTGCGGTACGGGGTCAAGTCGTCCGTCCAGATCACGTTCAGACCGGCCTGAGCCGCCGGCCATTCGCTGGCGACGTTCCGATCCGCCTCGATCACCCAACTGTGATAGACCTCGGCTGCGGTCAACAGCCGGTCGTCGTATCCGAGCCGGCCTCGCAACGCTTCGATCTCATCCGCCGGAAAACCCGGCACAATGCGATCGACAAGCGTGTTCGCGAAACAGCACGCCTCGCACACCCAGGCGGCGAAGCCCGGATCGAGGCCCCAGTCAGCCGCGTGCTGAAGCACGATCCGTTTGAGCGTATCCCCGTTCCGGTCGATCAGCTCGCACGGCAGCACGATCCAGCCGCGGTTGGCCGCCCCTTTGAAAAAGCGGTACCGCGTCCACAGCAGAAACGCGAGCTGAGCCGGAAAAGTCGAGGGATAGCCGGCCTCCGACGCCCGCGACGTTCGATACACGATGCCCGCCTCGGTCGTGTTGCTGACGACGATCCGCAGGTCGGGATGGGTGGCGATCGCAAGCGCATCCGCGGGATTGCGGTGCGGATTGAGGGTTCTGCCGACCGCTCCGACGCGTTCGATCCGCTCGACCCGCCGTCCAGCGGCGATTCCGCGGGCCAGGACCGTGTACCAGCCGTTCTGGCGATCGAACTCCTCGGCGGTTCGGCTCGAATGTGTGGCCGGCACGACCAGGACCCGGCCATTGAATACTCCCTGCCGGTTCATCCGATCGACCATCCAGGTTGAAAACGCCCGGAGAAAGTTGCCTGTTCCGATCTGGAGCACGCGCTCGGGCAGCCTCTCCCGCGCCGCCGCCATGATCGGCTCGAGCGACCGTTCGCGAACGACCTCGTCATTCAGTCGGCGCATGGGTCCCATGCCGTGGTGCCTCAGTGCCTCTGTGTCTCTGTGTCTCAGTACCGTTTCCCATCATCGAGGCGTCGCATGGACCCCATACGGTCCGAATGGCTGCCGCCGCACAATCCGCGCGCGGATGAACGGCTCAAACGACAAAAAACGCGCCTCGGGTCCGCGTCAGACCGGAGGCGCGTTGCGAAAAAAGTCGCCCAAAAACAGGCGCGCAAAAAAGCGACGCGAGGTTCGCAGGCGAGTTCGTCCTTCAGAGTTTTCGGTTCCGCTGCTCGCTCGCAAACGTCTCCACCCGCGAGCGTCCTCTCGGGATCGGCATCTCGTTCAGAGTCTTGGCTCGCCCTCGTATCGCCCTATTGGTTCGACGATCCCACTCTACCGTTGGACCATTTACCCCGGTTGTGTGGTTTTCCTCGGGCGAGTGTCGCTGGTCGCGGTTAGACTTCCAGTCGACTCCTCTCTTCGAGTTTGCTTTCCTCCAGAGTATTACCCAGCGTCACCTAGCCGGCAGGCCGCAACCCACCAGCCCCTCTCATGGACTTTTGCTCCCTTCAGCACATCAGGAATCGAAGGTCCACTTTGTCGCGGGCTTTCCCTGCCCACTGCGTTCCGCCCTCAGGGTTTGGTTACCCTCTCGACGGCTTCCTCCCTTCGAATCCGTGCCGGTTTTATTTCACACCGGCGGCGCTCCTGGGATTCACCCTTCGGAGCTTTCTCCTCCCGGAAGGCTGCTCGTGCGTTTCCGCACGGCGCCGCCCACTTACCGTTCCTCCCGCAGGTGGAACCACCTACCGGAGCAGGAGGCCGGCCCTGCAGGCCGCGGTTCCTGGGCTTCTCCTCCCGAGAGTCCCTGGCGACCGGACGTGGGTTTAGCACACCGACCGCTGGAGGCTCCCCTGGGTTTCTCCCTTTTAGGGTTCGCTCTCGGCGACCTGGGCCGGGATTTCGCCCGACCTCCTCTCACGCGCTTCGCCGTGGCGTGGTTTCCCACGTTCGGGCCGGCGCCCCAGAGTCTCGATCAGCCGCCGCCTGCCTCCGCTCGTCACCTCGCATGCAGGCACACGAGGGCGTCCGGAGGGACCCTTCGAGGGTTTTTGCACCGGTGCAATCCCGGCATTGGAATCCGCTCGCGTCTCTGGCTATTTTTTCGCCTCACACCGCGTCGTGCATTACTGTCGACCGGCCGGTGATCTTCGAGACGTGCCTCGGATCCGACCGAGGTTGTCGGGACTGCCTGAGGTGCCTCGCACTCGCGACCTCAGCGTCGCAAATACTTCTTAGCACAGGAATTCGGGTCAGGCAAACGGATTCGGGCGATTTGCGCCATTTCACAGGCCGCACTTCGTGACTTACATTCCTGGCACATTACCCAACGTTCGGGGAACAAAAGACCTACGTAAAACGAGCCGAGCACGAGGGCTTTTTTCGTTTTTTTATCGCCCCGGTGGAACCAGCAAGTTCCAGTGCTGGGTCGGCGCAGCCGGTTTTCATCCGGCTTCAAGACCTGTGGAACGACGCGGCCGGCTGGAGCAATTTCGTGCCCCGTCGCCATCGGAGGCTGTCATCTATAAATGGACCTTCGCCGGACACCAGGCCCAACGGATAGTATGGACATCGCGGCAGGAATCCCCCACCCC
>JAPKGY010000412.1 GCA_026647385.1 Phycisphaerae bacterium
CGGTGCGGATCCGCCTCCGGCGGCATCAGGTACGACCCGACCACCATCGCCGCGCCGGCCAGCACGAACGCGGCGATCCCCGCATAGTGCGGAGCGTTGGGATGCATGACATAGTCTCTCAACGCGGGTAGCCGGTCGTAGTTTTTCACCGCCTGCTCGACCACGAGATAGGCGATCGGGATGGCCGCGCCGACAATAATGGCCCCGGCCGCTCCCCACCGATTCGCCCGCTTCCAGTAGCAGCAGGCGATCAGCATGGCCGAGATGCTCGACAGGTAGATCGTGCCGGTCACCGCCAGATAATCCCACAAGTTACCCTTCAGCGGATACCACAACCCGTAAACCAGCAGGAAAACGCCGATCACTGCCACGATCGCCCGGTTGACGAGCAATCCCTTGCGATCGGGCCACCGCCCCTTGTGCACCGGCGCGAGGATGTCGTTATAGATGATGCTGCCCCAGGTGAGCATATAGGCCGAGTCGGTGGACATGTCCGCGGCCAGCATGGCCGCCACCAGCAAGCCGAGCAGACCGACGGGCAGAAACGTCGCCAGAAAGCGAGGCATGGCCGTCAGCGTATTGTCTCCGATCTGCTCGGGGGTCAGCATGGCGAGCGCCGCGATTCCCCAGACCGCGGGGATCGTGAATCGGCAGACAAAAAAGAACGACGTGCGGGTGAGAACCTGTCGCCCGGTCCGGCTGTCCTTGGCAGCCAGGATGCGCTGGATAATCGTTTGCCAGGTCAGAACAGCCGCGGTGTTCTGCACGGCGTTGAAAGCGACGTAAGGCCAGCCCATGCCGGAATTGCTGAAGGGGTCGAAGCCGCCCGGCCCGTGATGAGTCCGAACCGTTTCCACGAGTTTCGACCAGCCGATATCCGCGCTGGCGAGGATCAGGATCGAGGTCACGAGCATGCCGGCGCTCATGACGATGAACTGCAGATAATCGGTGACCAGAACCGACAGCATGCCGCCCAGAATCGTGTAGACCGCGACCGCCAGCAGGAGCAGGGTCATCATGATTTCGAGGTTGTGGCCTTCCGTGCTGATGTTGCACACGCTGACCAGGAAATCGCCGCCGGTCCGGAGGAACACCCCCATGTTGAGCAGGCCGCCCAGCACGATCACCACGCCGGCCGCCCAGCGAATCCTCGGCCCGAATCGCTTCTCGAACAACTCGGGGATGGTGATAACCCCGGACTCGCGAAGCGGCTTGATGCAGAAGCCCGTTCGTCCGATCACCCACATCGCCACGGCCATCGTGATCCCCGGTATGATGCCGGAAAAGCCTTTCTCCAACCCATTCTGGCCTACGTACATGCAGGTGACGATGCCGAACTCGGTCGCCGCCAGCGAGGCGATGCCCAGGTAAAGATTCATCTCTCTGCCGGCGACCAGAAAATGCTCGACCTTGCCGACGTACTTGCGTACCGCGACACCGGCAATCATCGTCGCCAGCAGATAAACCCCAACGATGCTGCCGTCGATCCAACCGAAATGACTCATCCTGGAAGACCTCTTTCCGAAACCCGCCGAAAGGCTTGCGGAGCATTCTAACCCGAGCCGGGCCCGCTGTCTTTACCTCCGGCCCTCCCCGCCATCCCCCCGCCGAGAAACCCGCGTCCCAGAACCGTCGAAAGCCTATAATCGATCGAATCGTCACGGACCGCTTGTCAGGAGTGCGACCATGAGCGACCCGAACCAGTACCCCAGCCGGGAATTACCGAAACAGCAGGAGCCTCAACCGGAGCAGCCGGCCTGCTGTCCGATGGCTCGTGGGGGTCGATCCTGGATGCTGTGGGGCCTGCTGATCGCCTTGTTCGGGGTCTATCTCATCAGCAACCGCCAGGCCTCGGTCGCGTCGGCCGTCCCCTGGCAGGAGGACCTCACCGCCGCCCTCGGCACCGCGAAGGAAAAACATCAACCCCTGCTGATCAAATTCCACGCCCCCTGGTGCGGCTACTGCAAGCAGATGGACCGCGAGGTCTTCAGCCGCCAGGACGTGGCCCAGGCCCTGTCAAACTGGGTGACCGTGAGCATCGACGGCGACCGGCAGCCCGAAGTCGTGGACCGCTACAAGATCGAGAGCTATCCCACCTTTGTCCTGCTCGACAGCGACGGCCAAGAGGCATTCCGAATCAACGGTGCGGTTTCCGCCGACGAGTTCATCCGGCAGGTTCAGGTGGTCGCAAAGGCGCTCGGTGCTCAAGCGACCCGTTCCATGTAGCCGCCGCGCCCTGCCCCCCGAGCCGCCGCTTGAGAAACCGACCTGTGTGGCTGTCGGGGTTGTCCGCAATCTCCTCGGGTCGCCCGACGGCCACAACCTCCCCCCCGCGGTCACCGCCTTCGGGGCCCAGATCGATGATCCAGTCCGCTGACTTGATCACCTCGAGATTGTGCTCGATGACCAGGATGGTGTTGCCCTTGTCCGCCAGCCGATTCAGCACCCGCAGCAGATGGTGTACGTCGGCGAAGTGCAGCCCCGTCGTCGGCTCGTCCAGCACGTACAGCGTGTGACCCGTGGCCGGTCGGGCCAACTCAGCCGCCAGTTTGACGCGCTGGGCCTCGCCCCCCGACAACGTCGTCGAAGGCTGCCCCAACGCCATGTAGGACAAACCCACGTCGTCCAGAGCCAGCAGGATCTGGCGGATCGCGGCGAAACTGTCGAAGAACGCGATGGCGTCGTCGACCCGCATGTCCAGCACGTCGGCGACGCTCCGCCCGCGATAACGCACTTCGAGAGTCTCGCCATTGTATCGACTGCCCTTACACACGTCGCACGTGACGTATACGTCGGGCAAAAAATGCATCTCGATCCGCTTGGTACCCTGCCCCTGGCAGGCCTCGCAGCGCCCGCCCTTGACGTTGAAGCTGAACCGACTCGGAGTGTAGCCCCGGATCTTGGCCTCGCGCGTCTTGGCGAACAGTTGCCGCACCAGGTCAAACACCCCTGTGTACGTCGCGGGATTGCTCCGCGGCGTTCTGCCGATCGGCGACTGGTCGATCTGCACGACCTTGTCCACGCGCGACAAACCGATGATCTGATCGTGTCTGCCGGGTCTTTCGCGCGACTGATAGAGCTTCCGCCGAACCGCCTTCAGGAACACCTCGTTCACCAAGGTGCTCTTGCCGCTGCCGGAAACACCGGTCACCGCCACCATGCAACCGAGCGGAATCCGGACGTCGATCCGCTTCAGGTTGTTCTCCACCGCACCCTTGATTTCGATCGATTGCGACGAGAGCACTACCTTTCGACGGCTCTTCGGCACCGGAATCGCGATCTCGCCGCGCAGGTATTTCGCGGTCAGCGAATCCGGATGATGCAGCACGCTCCGGAGCGTGCCCTCCGCCACGACCCGGCCCCCGTGCGCGCCGGCCCCGGGGCCCATGTCAATCAGCCAGTCGGCCGCCCGGATCGTATCTTCGTCATGCTCCACGACCAATACCGTGTTGCCCGCGTCGACCATCCGCCGCAACGTACCCACCAGTTGACTGCTGTCCCGCGGATGCAGGCCGATCGTCGGTTCGTCCAGCACGTAGCACACGCCCACCAGCCCGCTGCCTACCTGCGTCGCCAGCCGGATCCGCTGGGCTTCACCGCCCGAAAGCGTCGCGCTCGCGCGGTCAAGAGTCAGGTACCCCACGCCGACGTCCATCATGAACCTGAGTCGCTCGCGAACCTCGCGAACGATCGGTTCGGCGATGACCGCCCGCTCGCCCGACAGCGACAGCTTTCCGAGGAACTCACACGCATGCTCGACGGGCATGCGGCACAACTCGTGGATATTCCGCCCCGCCACCCGTACCGCCAACGGGGCCGGCTGCAGGCGCGACCCGCCGCAGGCCTCGCAAGGCCTTTCGCTCAGATAGCGGTGCAGTCGCTGCTTGACCGCCTCGCTCTCCGTCGTTTCCCATCGGCGCTTGAGGTTCGGCAGCACGCCCTCGAACGACGCTCCATACTTCGCCTCATCCTCCGGCGTCGTGCCGTTCACGAGGATGGACCGCAGCTTGGCCGGCAGCCTCTCGAAAGGCACGTCGGGCGATACCCCGAACCGCAGACAGAACTCGTGCAGCAGATTGCGGTAGAACTGATTGAGCCGCATCCCCCCGTGCCGCCAGGCGTCGATCGCCCCGTCCGCCAACGTACGCGACGGGTCCGGTACTACCAGCTCCGGATCGAACTCCGGTATGTTGCCCAGCCCGCCGCACGTCCGGCAGGCGCCCACCGATACCGAAAAGCT
>JAPKGY010000413.1 GCA_026647385.1 Phycisphaerae bacterium
CAAACTTCAGGTGGGTTTACTTATCAACTTCAATGTTTTTGTGCTCAAAGATGAAATAAAAAGAATGGTAAACAATTTTAGAGAATGAAAACTCTAAAAATACTTTGCTTTCTCTGCGAACTCCGAAGCGACCCACTCCTGCCCGTAGGGTAGAAGAAAAGGCGCGCCCGGACTCACCGGCGCGGTCTGGCGGAAGTCGATCCCGTCGAGTCGGGCCAGCAGATCGATGATCTCCCGCCAGATGTGCCGCGTTTTTGTGCCGATGCCCGCGTTATGGCCGTAGATGGCCGGTGGTTGATCGAGATGCTTCGTCGCCTCGCGCACCATGCGGACGGTTCCGCCGGCGAAGGTCTCGCTGAACATGACGCCGGTTGCACCGGCCTCGACGACGGCCCGGACAGTCTCAAGGATTTCATGGGGAGCGCCGCTGATGTGCGGGGCGAAGATAAGGCCCAGTCCACCGCGCTCGTGCCGGGCCCGCTCGATTCCCGCGACAGCCCGTCGCACGCGTTCAGCCACGGGAGAGTAATCGAGGTTGGGGTAGAGATTCTCGTCCTCCTTGACGAACATGAAGAGGCGACACCTGGCCGCTTCCTCGACGAGTTGTCCGACCTGCTCGGGGGTGATGCCGGCGGTCGGTTTCAGGATCGTGCCGAATGCCGGCTGGTCGCCGGCGAAACCGGTGATTCGCCGAAGTCCCCCGGGGCCGTAGGCAGGGCCCGGGAACGTGCGGATCACGTGCTCGGGGATTTGTATGGCTACGAGCTTGGCGTCCTGGTTCTCGTACACATCGAAGATGATCGCGCCGGCCAGCGTATGCAGAATGTCGGCCGAAGTCAGGCTCCCGTCGGGATGGAGCATCATCTTCAGCGGAAACGCCATGTGCAACAGTCCGATTCGGCCGGAGGCGTCAAAGGCGTCGACGCCGACGACCCTGGCCGTGCATTGCTCCAGCAGCGAACCCGGAGGCGGCTTCCGGGTACCGCTTGTCGCGTGATAGGCAATTTCCGTGGCGGCCTGCTCCAATCGGAGCGTGCGCAGTGCGAGGAAATACGTCGCGACGATCTGATCGTCGAGCAGGGGGGGCTTTTCCGTCAACCGCTCCTTGACGATCTGGCGCAGCCGGATCTCTCGCACCTCCCGATCGTGCCAGAGGAGTTCCAGCGTCCCCGAATCCAGCGCTTTCGTTGTCATCCTGCGTCACCACAACCACGCGTACAGAGCCACCGTCAGCAGACTGAGCAAGCCGAGGTGCAGCCGCCAGTCGGAGAACCCCTGAAACGGCTCGATCCCCCTGCCCCACTGCACGGTGGTCGTCGCCAGCTTTTCAGGGGCCGTCTTCTTCGTAAACGCCGAGACAAGGAACAGCGTCGCGATGATGCACAGCGTGCCCCACAGTCCGCGATAGGTGTAATTCAACGTCAGGGTGTGATGCAGCCAGGGAAAAACCCTGCGACCGGCATCGACGCCCATCAACTGATCGGCGACGAAAATCGAGGCCAGTGCGATCCCCACAAACACGGAAGCGATGGCACCGGCGAGAGTCACCCGCCTGCTCATGATGCCGAAGATGATCGCCGGCGTAACCGGCATGACCAGGTAGATCGAAATGGTCTGCAGGTACTTGTACAGCCCGTCCGGAGTGAGGTACACCAGGTAGGCGGCGCCGACGCCGAGCACCATCGCCACCACGATGGCGATGCGCCCCAGGAAGACCTGTGACTTCTCCCCGGTTCGAGGGCGAACCCGCAGAACGAAGTCGCGGACCGCCATGGTCGAGATCGAATTCATCACCGCCAGCAGCGACGCGACGAGGGCTCCCAGCAGACCCGCCAGCACCAGCCCGCGTACGCCGCTGGGCAGCAATTCATTCAACAGGGTGACAAACGTCGTCTTCGCCTCACGTCCGGGAAACAGGGCCAGGGCGATCACGCCCGGCAAAGCGAACACAAAGACCGGGGTGAGCTTCAACAGCACGGCGAACATCGCGCCCCAGCGGGCCTGCTTGAGGTCCGTCGAGCCCAGCATCCGCTGAACGTTCACCTGATCGATGCCCCAGTAGAAGGTGCCCGCATAGACCGTACCGAGAATAATGCCCCAGAACGGATAGTTGGGATCGTCGTACGGTCTGGCGATGTGCATGGCGTCCGGCACCTTCGCCTGGAGGGCGTGCCAGCCCCCGACCTCGTGCAGGCCGATGAACAGCATCAGCCCGCAACCCACCAGCATGATGACCGTGTGCACGGTGTCGCTGTAGGCCACCACGGCGAATCCCCCGATGATCGTCACGATCGCCGAAAGGATACCCAGTGCGACGACGGTGGTCATGACGTCCCAGCCCAGCAGGCCGTGCATGACCAAAGCGCCGGCGTAGAGGGTGAAGGCCATCTTGGTCATGACGCAAATCACCAGCATCAGGCCGGAGAAAAACACACGAGCGGCCGAATTGTAACGCAGTTCCAGGAACTCGGGGATCGTATAGATCCCGGTCTTCAGGTAGTACGGCAGCAGCACCGCCGCGGCGATGCCCAGGCAGATCGCGGTCGTCAATTCGACGGTGCCGGCACACAAACCGTAGCGATAGGAGTCGCCCGAGAGTCCGACGAGGTGCTCGGCGCCGATATTCGTGGAGTACAAGGAGGCCCCGATGATCGGCCACGTCAACCTCCGGCCGGCGAGAAAGAAGTTCTCGCTGCTCTCCCCGGCGTGAAAGCGAGCCGCCAGATAGAGCCCGAACAGGAGACTCCCGATCAGCGTGGAGAGACAAACAAACCAGTCCAGAGGAGTGAGTGAGAAGCTCATCATCCGTGCTCCAGCGTTCCATCCCGGCGATAACGGCCCCATCGCCGAGCGGTTTCCACCAACGCCGTGACGTTTTCCTCAGGCGTTTCGGGCACGAGGGCGCAACCCGGCCCGATGATGAATCCACCGCCCGGCGCCAGAACATCGAGGGCCCGGCGACTTTGCTCCCGCACTCGCTCCGGCGTGCCCCGATGCACCACCCCGGCTGGATCGACCATGCCCAGCACCGCCGTCCCGCCCCCTGTGGCCTGCTTGACCGTCGGGGGGTCCGTGTGTACGTCCAGTTCGAGAATGCTCGCACCGCTCGCCACCATATCGGGAAGGACGGCCTTGCTGTTGCCGCACTGATGCAAGGCCGCCGGAAAGCCCGCCTTCCTCATCGCGGCAAAAAACTTCTGGAGGTGCGGCAGGGCATACCTGCGATACAGGGCCGGTGAGATGAGGTCGCAACCCAGCTCGCCGATGGACGTCCCATGGGCCCCGGCGCTCCGAAGCGCCAGAGCATAACGAGTCGTCGCCTCGACACACCGGTCGAGAAGCTGGTCGATCGCGGCCGGCTCCTCGCACTCCGCAAGGTCAAGCAAGAACCGCTCATGGCCCCGAACCGCCGCCGCCAGAGCCATCGGTGCCTGGTCGGCACGGCCCATGATGAACACGCGGTCCCCCCACTCGCGACGAAGGATGCGGACCGCTTCAAGTACCTCGTTTAACGGGAAATCCTTTTCCGGGTCCGGAATCCGCAGCTCGTCCACGCGTTTCAGATTCTTCAGGACCGGATCGATGACGCGCGGGGCGACATCATCCGGATAATTCACCGCGCAGCCGAACGCCTGGGCGACCGCCGTGGTACCGTTCTCGACCAGGATCATATCGTGCCGGAAACGGCGCCAGGCCACGAGATGTGACTCCGCCATCCGCTGGCCGCTTCGGAGGCATTCGGAAAGGGGTATCCCCGCCATCCTCGCCGCCATGAGGAAATTGTGAAGCGCCACGGGGACCTGATCCGGGATTTGGCCGGCAATGACGGTCATGGATCGCTCGAGTGAAGTCATGGCGCCGCCCCGGATGGATCGTACTCATGGAACGCAGGGATACCGATGTGTTCGATATCTCACATAATGAGTGAAATGCTACAGGACCGGCCCAGGTCGCGTCAAGCCGTACAGTAGGCGATTCTTAAAGGGTGATTCATTTGATCGGAATACGGCGGAACCGAGCGGGGTGAGGATGGGGCCTGTTCGGGCTTGCGATGTTCGATATCTCACGCTATGCTCGTCGCGGCTGGAAACGGCAGCCCTGCCGGGCAAGGACGACAAGAACCGCACGTCTTTCGCCCGGAGACAGCGCAACCTTTGTTTACACAAACAAACAGTCGGCATTCTATTACGGCGAGGCCGGCAGCGGTAACCGTTTTGCTTTCCAGGGGCTTAATGTCCT
>JAPKGY010000414.1 GCA_026647385.1 Phycisphaerae bacterium
GAATACACATCGTCGGGTCTGCTTGTGTCCGGATGGCCTTGGGTGATCCACAAGATCAGCCCGCTAAAACTGGGGACTATGATCCCGTATCAAGCCTCCGACCGGGAGACCCGGCTTTCATAGTTTCTCTGTGTCTTCCTTCCCCCCCCCCGCGCACTCACGGGGTCGTGCCGATAAACCCGATTTCGGCGTTTGCCTATTTCGGCGCTTCTCTCCTCACGATCCGCTCGATGATGAAGCTGGGCCGGGACCGCGCCTGCTCGTATAACCGCAGGATGTACTGCCCCTGGATGCCGAGCAGGATGAAGAGCATGCCGAACAAAAACGCCACCAGGCCGAGGATCGACGCCCAGCCGGGCAGGGTTTTCCCCAGGAACCAGGCGACGATCACAAAGGCCAGCTCCGCGAAGCTGAGCAGGGCGGTGATGATGCCGACGGTCAGTCCGATCCGAAGCGGGATGGTCGAGAACGACAGCAGCCCGTTGATCCCCAGCCGCCACATTTTCTTCCAGGTGTACTTCGTTTGGCCGGCGTGTCGCCTGCCGACCACAAAGGGCACGACGTCGTCGCGGAAGCCGACCCAACGGCACAAGGCCCGATACAGCGGCTGCCCGTCGCGCATCCGGTTCAGTTCATCGACCACCTGCCGGTCGAGCAGCCGGAAGTCAGCCATGCCCGGCTCGATCGTGACCCCGCAGAACAAGCTGAACAGGCGGTAGTACGTCTTGGAAGTGAGCCGCTTCAGGATGGGCAGGTCGTCGGTATCCATCCGCCGGGTGTGGACCAAGTTTGCCCCCGCCCGCCAGTGCTCGATCAATGTCGGGATCAGCGACGGCGGATGTTGCAAGTCGCAGTCCAGGGTCACGACCGCATCACCGCGGGCGACTTGCAGGCCGGCCGCCAGCGCGTGCTGATGTCCGAAGTTCCGCGACAGCGCGACCCCGCACACCCGCGGGTCGGCCTCCGCCAGGGCGTCGATTTCCCGGAACGTTTCGTCCGAACTGCCGTCGTCGACGATGATCAGCTCGTAAGCCTGGCCCGCCAGCGCCGCCTCGACTGCCTGAGCCAAAGGCCGAACGTTTGGAGCCTCGTTGTAGGCGGGAACAACCAGGCTGACCAGCCGCGGCCCGTCACGTGGACCGGCGCCGCCGGGTGCCGAAATCGGGGGAAGCCTGCCTGTCGGTTCGTTCAGCATGAGGGTCTTCCATTGGACGAGCAAATCCACGGTTTTCCATCGGATGAGCAAATCTCGCGCTCGCGCGGGCCCCCAAAGAGCCGCGGACTTCAGGTCTCCGCGAGTCGCGGTGGCGACCCGCGCGGTCTCTCGAACCATGACCGAACCTTAGAATCCGCTTTATGCTACGCGGGAACCTGCTTCATGCCAATTCCTCCTCCTGTCCCTTGCCCGCCGATTCTTGTATGATCTAGACATCATGAGCGGCAGACCTGAACCGGGCAAAGAGTCTTCTTCATCGATGGGTCGGGACACTCCCGACCGGCCCGGGCTTCTTTCGCTGATCGGCAATACCCCGCTCGTTCCGATCCGCCGGGTCAATCCCAACCCGAAGGTCGAACTCTATGCCAAGCTGGAACGGGCCAATCCCGGCGGCTCGGTCAAGGACCGCATCGGTCTGTACATGATCGAGGAGGCGGAGCGCACGGGCCAACTCACCCGCGACCAGACCATCCTGGAAGCTACGTCCGGCAACACCGGGATCGGGCTGGCCATGGTCGCCGCCATCAAGGGCTACCGCATCCTCCTGGCCATGAGCGAAGGCGTTTCCGTCGAACGGCGCAAGATCCTGGCCGCCTTGGGTGCGGAATTCCTCCTGACGCCGGCCGATCAGGGCACCGATGGAGCGATCGAGCGCGCCTACGGTCTGGCCGCCGAGGAGCCCGAGCGCTTCTTCCTGCCCGATCAGTACAACAACTGCGCGAACATCCTGGCCCACTACGAGACCACCGCCCCGGAGATCTGGGCGCAGACCCGGGGCCGACTCACTCATTTCGTTGCGACCATGGGCACCACCGGCACGGTCGTCGGCTGCTCGAAACGTCTCAAGGAACTCAACCCCGCCGTCCGCATCGTCGGCGTCGAGCCCTATCTCGGTCATCGCATCCAGGGCCTGAAGAACCTCAAGGAGGCATACGTCCCCGGGATCTACGTGCCCCAGGCCATCGATGACAAGCGGAACATCGAGGACGATGCCGCCTTCGAGATGGCCCGCCGTCTGGCCCGCGAGGAGGGGCTGCTAGTCGGCATGAGTTCGGGGGCGGCCATGCACGTCGCCTGCGAGATAGCCGCCGAACTGGACTCGGGTGTCGTGGTCGCCCTGCTGCCCGACGGCGGCGAGCGGTACCTCTCGACCACGCTCTTCCAGGTGGCGGAGCCCGAGGTCGCGCCGGTCAAGCTCCGGTTTTTCAACTCGCTTTCGCGGCGATACGAGCCCTTCGAGCCGATTTCCGGCGGCCCGAAGGTTACGATGTACTCCTGCGGCCCGACCGTACACACCCGACCGCACCTGGGCGTCCTCCGCCGGATGATGGTGGCCGACCTGCTCCGCCGTACGCTCGAATTCGCCGGTTACGAGGTCGAGCACGTCGTGGGCGTCACCGACCTCGACGACAACACCATTCGCGAGTCCGAACGCACCGCCACGCCCATGGCGGAACTCTGTGCCCGGTACGAGGCCGAGTTCCATGAGGATCTGCGCGCCTTGAACATCAAGCCGGCCTTCGCCTATTCGCGGGCCTCGGAATCCGTGGACGACATGATTGCCTTCGCCCGCTCGCTCGTTGAAAAGGGCTTCGCCTATGAAAAGAACCGCTCGGTCTATTTCAACATCAGCCGGGCCGCCGGCTACGGCGAACTCTCCGGCAAGGATCTCGGCAAGATCAGGATCGGGGCGACCGTCGATCTCGAACGATACGACAAGAACGACCCGCGCGATTTCACGCTGTTGCGCCGGTGCACCCTCGCCGAGATGCGCAAGGGTTTGAGCCACAAGACCGAATGGGGCAACATCCGCCCGAGCTGGCACGTCGAGTGCTCCGCCATGGCCCGCGCGAAACTCGGCGATCGCTTCGATATTCACACCGCCTCGGTCGACCTCATCTTCCCGCACAATGAAAACGAATTGGCTGAGAGCCGGGCACTGACCGGCGAATCGCCCGCGCGATTCTGGCTGCACTCCGAACTCGTCCTGGCCAAGGGCAAGAAGATGGCCTACGGGCAGGACAACTGCGTGGTCCTGCCGGACCTGGTCAGCCAGGGTTGCACGCCGCGCGAGATCCGATTCTTCCTGCTCCAAACGCACTATCGCCAGCCGGTCGTCCTGACGAACGAAGGCCTGGCCGCCGCTCGGGCCTCGCTTCGCCGGCTCGACGAATGCGTCGCCAGGCTCGCGGGCGTGACCTCCACCGGCCAGCGCGTGCCCGAGCTTGAACCGTCCATCGCCACGATGAGGGAGTCGCTGCGGGAAGCCCTCTTCGATGACATGAACATATCCGCCGCCCTGGCTGCACTCTTCCGCCTCGTCCGCCAGACCAACTACCTCCTCGCCCAGGGCAGACTGCATCGCGAGGACGCCGACGCGGTAGCCGCCGCTTTGCGCGCCGTCGACGCCGTGCTCGGGGTCCTTCCTTCGCCCGAGCAGGCCGAGCAGATCTCGGCGGAGATCCAGGACCTCATCCGTCGGCGCGAGGAAGCCCGCCGGAACAAGGATTTCAGCCGGAGTGACGAAATTCGCCAAACCCTGGCACAACGCGGTTACCTGGTGGAAGATTCCCCAGGGGGGACTCGCGTCAAACGCAGGGAATCGAATTCACGAAATGTCGAATGACGAAGCCTGAATGACGAACGAAAGACGAAATCCGAATGACGAAGGTCCGCCGAGGCGGGTTGAATCGTTGTAACTCAACCGGCCGACTGCATCCGTCGAAGTACTGTAACTCCAAAGAGCCGTTGACTTTAGGTCGCCACGACGAACTGACGCCAACGCCTTCGATCCTCGAATCGGTCAATTCGAGGTGGTAACCCCGGTCGCCGTGCTCGACCGCTTCCGCCAGATCGAACCGAAGCTGCTGATCGCGTGCGACGGTTATCGCTACGGCGGCAGGACGTACGACCGCGCGAGCGTGGTCGCCGAGATCCGCGCCGCGCTGCCGACGCTCGCGCACACCGCGATCGTCCCGGTGCTGGGCGAGTCGCTCGACGCGTCGAAGTTCCCC
>JAPKGY010000415.1 GCA_026647385.1 Phycisphaerae bacterium
GGGGTTGGAAGCCGGAGAGATGTTGTCTGTGTTGAGACCCAGGAACATATCTTCCTTGTGCCTGATAATGGCATTCTTAGCTTCGTCGTCCAGAAAGCCCTACCTTCGATACCGCGAAGCCACGCCCATGCTCCTGCCCTGGCCCAAGGGGCTTTTCGGTGGCAGAAAGGCGCCCTCCGCCCAGGGAGCACCCGATCCGAGTTGAGCGGTCTTCACGGAATCGCTCCGCTCGGGTTCTTGCCATCGGATGCGGTACGGAAGGGCCCGCTCGCGGCACCGCGAGACAGGGGCGTTCGGGATCGAGCCGGGCGCGGGGTGAGTTCGCGAAGCGGCGGGCGGCGAATAGCCTCCCACGGATGACTTCGTGGCACCCGGCACCCAGCCTTGTTCGCCAGATTGCACCCGTCATCCAGTCACGCTGGTCCCGTTCGCCCTGCACTTTCAGAGAGTGGCCGAATTCCGTATCCGCTGGACTCCACCCGCGCTATTCCGGCGGCGAGGGGTCGCGGAATTCCCTTCGTGCGGGTACGCTATCCGGTCCGTGAGGCTGCAGAGCCAACGCGCGAAAAAATGAAATGGGCGTAACTCGTCGGCCGCAGGGCAAAATGGGGACAGGCACCGCCCCAAAATGATACGCCGGGGGGGCAGGGATTGCCTAAAAACAAAGAACCTCCCGTCGCCGGTGGTCCCACACGGGCGGAGCCAGTCCCCATTTTGCCCGCCAACGCATGCTCCGGGGGGGCGGCCGACGAGTTACGCCCAAACAAAATGAACCTCATACGAAACCTGATAGGGTTGGGAGGATGGCGAGCCATGACCCAGGCGATCCGCATGAACTTCGGTCGTGTCCTTGTTCTGCTGGGGCTGACCTGCCCGGCGGTGCTCGGTGAGGTGCAGGTGCTCGGCGTGCACTACCGGGCGGACAAACCGTTCCCGCAGTACCGGGGCTTCTGGCACGAAGACTCGAACCTGCCGGAGGATACCAGCCGGGGAGGGGCCGAGGAACTCACCGCCCGTGAGCCGCTGGGTGCGTCGCTGCATGTGCTGGTGAAGAACGCCGGGGCGAACCCGCTGACCCTCACCGACGTGACCTTCGCCGGCGAAAGCCTGACCAAGGCCCTGGCGTTCTCCGATCAGCGCAAGGAGCGGAAGCCGGCCAGCATTTACTACGCGAATCTGCCGAAGGATCGCCTGGACAAGCTGATCGCCGCCGGCGAGCCGATCTGGCTTAAGATCGATCCCAGAACCATCGCGCCCGGAGGCACGGGCCAGGTGGTCGTTCGCCTGCGGCACGAACCCCAGGCCAGGACCGCCCCGCTCGTGCTCCATGATGCGGGCGGAACGACGCCGGTCGACGTGCCGGTGATGCCCGAGCAGGCCCGGCTGGCTGGCGTGTACTTCTCAAAGGATCTAACGCAGGCCTACCTGTATTTCCGCCACTCGACCCGGGGGAAGATGCCGCGACGGGTCCTGCTGGACGGGCGCGACGTGACCTCGGCCGTCACCTTCGCGAACGACGCCGCGGTCGAGATCGTACCCGGCCTCCTGAAGCTCGAACAGGGTTTGGCGCCGATGTCGTTCCACGTATTCCAGGGCGTTTACGACGACGGGCAGATCGCGTCGGCCGGCCTGCGGGCGTGGTGTGACGAGTTCGCGTACGGCATGTTCGGCGGCCCCGGCGGCAAGGAGGAGAACGAGACGCTGGCGAAGCAGTACTTCACCGAACTGGCAAACCACAACATCAACATTCAGATGCCCCAGGTCGGATCCGAGGCGGTGGCGAGTTTCATGAAAAGCCCCGCCGGGCACCCGTTCGTGGCCGACTTGGGAATCCGCTTCGTCAACGAGGTCCCCGGAAAGTGGGGTGTCACCAATCCTTTCCTCGTATGGATCAAGGACGAACCGGACTGCGCCGATCCGAAGATGACGGGCGTGCCGCCCAATAAAATGGTCGGCCTGCTCGCCCAGTGGTGCCTGCGGCACACCGACGAGCTGCGAGAGCAAAGCCCCGACTTCATGAGCCTGATCAACCTGGACTCGACCAATAAGCCGCACAACTGGTATGTCTATGGCCAGACGCCCGACGTGCTCTCGGTCGATCCGTACTACCCGCCCCGGCTCAGGATGGCCACCTGGGAGCACCCGAACCGGATGCGTTTGTACGCCAAAGCCACCTACGTTCGGATTGTGTCCGAAATCGCCCAGTCCGCGTGCGAACCGAATCCACTCCACGTCATCATGCACTCGTGCAGCCTCATCGATATCAAGGACAACCAGCCGCGCGTCTTCCCCTTCCCGACGAGCGAGTGCAAGCGGATCGAGGCGTACTACGCGGTCGGCTCCGGCGCGAAGGGGTTGTCGTACTGGTGGTTCACCCCGAATCCGAAGCCGCGCGCGGACAAACGCAGTGTCGCCAACGGCGTGGGCGCCGGAATGATCCACGGCGACCCGGCGGCCAACAGGCTCTGGCGGGAGATCGGACTGCTCGGCGCGGAATTCCGAACGCTCGGCCCCCTGCTCGTACACAGTTGCCCGGCACCGCTCGACATCCAGGCGCCGGAGGGGTTGTTGATCCGTTCGCTGGTGGTCGGTCTGGACACGATCATCGTGCTGGTGGTCAACGACCAATACACCAACAGTATCAACGGCACGAACTATCAACCGATCGCCAAGGCGAGCCTGGGCGTCGATCTGCCGGCTTGGCTGACGTCGCCGCAGGCGTTCGAAATCAACGCCCTCGGCCCCCAAACCCTCAAGGCCGCGGCCCAAGGCGGCCGGCTCACGCTCGATCTCGGCAAAGTCGATCTGACCCGGCTGATCGTCATCACCAGCAACCCGAAGCTGCGCAGCCAACTGCAGAAGCGATACGATACGCTGTTCAGGGAGAAGGTCGCCAACCTGATGGCCGCCGGCGGCAAGGAAATGACGAAAAAGAAGAATTGAGTGTGGGGATCTCTGAACGAACCCGATTGCGGATTTGAAATCTCAGACTTCAAACCCGGAACGAGCCTCGTTTTTCCATGGGCGCCGGTTATTCAGAGGTCTCAGTGGAGAATGCTCGCCCTCGTGGCTTTGGCTTTTTGGTTTAACGCCGGGATAGCGCCGGGTCGCCTGGTGGATCGAGCCTGGAACGACTCATGACGCAACGAGGCATGACGCGCCGGGGATTCCTGCAGGTCTGCGGGGCCGGCGCGCTGGCGCGCGCCGGCTTCGGGGCGGCTCCGCCGCGCGACCCACGGGCGGAACGGCTCAAGTGGTTTCGAGAGGCACGGTTCGGGCTGTTCATGCACTACGGGTTGTACAGCCTGCTCGGGCGCGGCGAGTGGGTCATGTTCCACGACCGTATCTCCATCGCCGATTACGCCCGACTCGAGGACCGGTTCACCGCCGACGGATTCGACGCCGACGCCATCGCCGACCTCGCGGTCCGGGCGGGCATGAGGTACGTGAACCTGACAGCCAAACATCACGACGGGTTCTGCCTGTTTCGGACGACGGCCACGGATTTCAACAGTCTCAACAGCCCGGCCAGGCGCGACCTGGTCGGCGAGTTGGCTGACGCCTGCCGGAAGAGAGGGCTCGGGCTGTTCCTGTATTACTCGTACGCGCTGGACTGGCGGCATCCGTACTTCTTCCCCCCGATCGCGGGCTGCACGGACGCGGTGCCCGCCCGGACACCGGGCGACCCGCCGCACCTGTTTCGAACGGACGCCGATTTCCGGCACTATATCGATTTCTGCCACCACCAGTTGCGAGAACTGCTGACCCAGTACGGGCCGTTGGCGGGCGTGTGGTTCGATCCGCTGATGGGGTACTACTGCCGGCCCGAGCTGTTTCCGATCGCCGAGACCTACGCGCTGATCCGATCGATTCAGCCCGGGTGCCTGATCTCGTTCAAGCAAGGGGCCAACGGCGACGAGGACTTCGCGGCGCCGGAGCGCCTGGCGTCGGCACTGGGACGCGGCGGGCAGGCGGCGGTCCGAGTCTGGGAGAAGAACCGCACGAAGCCGATCGAGATCTGCAACACGCTTCAGCCGGGCGAGTGGGGTTACGACAAGCGTTCCGAAGGCAAGCACAAGTCGGCCGCCGACGTGCTCATCCACGGTAATATCTTCCAGGGCGTTCAGGGCGTCCTCGAACAGGTCGATGGCCTCCCGGGAAGAATGGGCGGGGTCTTTGGCGCGGGCGTTGGCTAAATTCCAGTAGTGCCGCCAGATGCTCTCC
>JAPKGY010000416.1 GCA_026647385.1 Phycisphaerae bacterium
AGGCTCTCCAGACCCTTTTCGCTGGTATCGGTCACGGGCATGGCCTTGTCCTCCCCTCAGGCACAGTGATCACCGACGTGTGTTTGTGCGAATACACCGACCACGGCCATTGCGGGGTGGTGGTCGAGCACCGCGGCCGACGCGAGATCGATAACGACGCCACCTTGCCGCTGCTGGTCCGCGAGGCGGTCTCGCACGCGCGCGCCGGGGCGGACGTCGTGGCCCCGTCGGACATGATGGACGGGCGTGTGGGGGCGATTCGGGCGGGGCTCGATGAGGCCGGCTTCACGAACGTGCCGATCATGGCCTACGCGGCGAAATTCGCATCCAGTTTCTACGGCCCGTTCCGCGATGCAGCCGAGTCGCCGCCGAAGTTCGGCGACCGCAAGACCTACCAGATGGACTACGCCAACGCCGAGGAGGCCCTGCGCGAGGTCGCCGCCGACATCGAGGAAGGCGCGGACATCGTCATGGTCAAGCCCGCGCTGTGCTATCTGGACCTGATCTGGCGGGTGAAAGAGCGTTTCGGCCTGCCGACGGCCGCCTATCACGTCAGCGGCGAGTACTCCTCGATCAAAGCCGCCGCCGCCCACGGCTGGCTCGACGAAAAAGCCGCCGCAATGGAAGCCACCACCGCCATCTTCCGAGCAGGGGCCGACCTCGTGCTCACCTACTTCGCCAAAGACCTGGCCCGCTGGGCAAAGGAAGGATAAGGAACCGAAGGTATTGAGCCGGTTCTGAGGCGCAGGTCGAGTGGCATATGCGGACCAGTTCCAGTTTTCTTCGCAAGGACGAGGACATCATCGACGCGGAGTTTGAAGAGAAGAAGCGACCGGAGTCGAAGTGCTCTCAAACCCGTCCTGGTCGCCGGTGCGACGACCGTGACGGGCGGAAGCGCGGGGCCAGGTCGCCAAGCGACTGAAGAGTGCGTGATTTCAACCGGGGTTTGCGGAATAGCGCCTTGCGGCGAAGGATCGACGCGATCATGACCGCCACGTACTGGGAGATCGGCCGGCGGATCGTGGAGTATGAACAAGGCGGAATGCAGTGTGCTGAATACGGCGAGGGACTGCTGAAGCGCCTGGCCGCAGACCTCACGGCCCGGTTTGGGCGGGGGTTCTCAAAGCGCAACCTGGAGCAGATGCGGCTCTTCTATGCCAGCTTTCCAATTGCGCAGACAGTGTCTGCGCAATTCGGTGCCCCCGTGAATGCGCAGATCCCGTCTGCGCAATCGTCCCGGTTGGCCGGCAAGGCCATTCTGCAGACGCCGTCTGCAATCTCGACCGATCCGGCGATTCCTCAGACACCGTCTGGTGAATCCGGGACCGCGCGCTCGCAAGCCTCGCCTGTCCGATCTTCATTGGCTGTGCTTGCCGAGCGATTTCCCCTCCCCTGGTCCGCCTATGTTCGCCTGCTGTCGGTCGAGAACGCGCAGGCCCGTGCGTTTTACGAAGCCGAGGCCCTTCGCGGCTGGTGGTCGGTCCGGCAGCTCGATCGTCAGATCGAGTCGCAGTTCTACGAGCGGACAGCCCTCTCGCGGAACAAAGCGTCCATGCTCCGCAAAAGGCACAAGCCCCTGCCAACCGATGCCGTCACGCCCGAGGAGGAGATCAGGGACCCGTACGTTCTGGAGTTTCTCGGCCTCAAGGACGAATACTCTGAGGATGAGCTGGAGGATGCCCTGATTCAGCAGTTGGAGGGCTTTCTGCTGGAGCTTGGCGGCGATTTCGCCTTCATCGGTCGCCAGCGGCGATTGCGGATCGGCGGCGAGTGGTACCGCGTCGACCTGCTCTTCTTCCACCGCCGATCGCGCTGCCTCGTGGTCATCGACCTGAAGCTCGGCCGCTTCACCCACGCCGACGCCGGCCAGATGCACCTGTACCTCAATTACGCTCGCGAACACTGGATGCACGCGGGCGAGAACCCACCCGTCGGCCTCATCCTCTGTGCCCAGAAGGACGCGGCCGTCGCCCGATACGCCCTGGAAGGCCTGCCGAACAAGGTCCTCGCCGCCGAGTACCGTACCGCGCTGCCCAAGGAGAAACTGCTCGCTGCCGAAATCAGCCGTACCCGCGCCACCCTCGAACGCCGCCGCGTCATGCTGGCCAAAAGGAACAAGAAACGATGAGCGAGGCTCAAACCATTACGACCAATGCCTGAATCGTCGATCAAACCGCCGGTTCTCCCCGCGCTCGAAACGCCTGCGGGACACGGTATTGCGGAATGCCCGAACTGCGGATACTGCCTTCGGGGTGCCGTCTCTCTCGTCTGTCCCGAGTGCGGTTTGAATGTTATTGCCGCCCGGAAATCGCGGCGACTCAGGGAGGCCAGGAGAGACTCCCTTTACGGGGCACTATTGGCTTTGGCCCTCGCTGCCGGGGGCCTTCATTGTGGGATTACGGGCGGCTGGGCGGTTGTCCTCGACAACGAAAGCGTGCTCAAGGCGCTATTCCCGATCCATCTGGTTCTTTTCAATCTTCCGCTGCGGATACTTATTGCGTTCGCAGCGTGTTTCTTTCTGCTGGCTGGATTCAAAGCCATTGGCAGGAGTCTTGTTGTGGTCAATCTGATTATCGCATTGTCTGGCATCGGAACGACAGTTGTTGTCACTGCGCTCGGCTTATAGGGGCGGTAATCGGGGCATTGCGCCAAGTAACCTGCGGACCGGGGATGTGCATGAACTGAATCATGGCAACCTTTCAGAGAGATCCTGTGGGTCCTCGACATTTCAGGATTCGCAGAGCGAATCGATTGCGAGGGGTTGCTCGCCTCAAATGTCAAGGGTGGACTGAGCCCGCGCAGAAGAGCCCAGCCGGCGCCTGCAAGCGCGGGTTGCGTCGATCCGAGGAACGCGTCGGCGGTTGCGCCGGAGTCGCGGAAGCGTGTGCAACCAGGTCATGGGGGGCTCGCGGGACCCTGGAAGGTTCTGGCGGTTCCAAGGAGTCCAGGGGCATTGGCTATAATAGGGCGCGCCAACCGGGCTCAGTCTGAATGACCGATCATCTGATGCCGCGGGGTGGGGGGAACGGCCCCCGTACTCGGCGCCGGCGATGGTGATTGGCTACGGCCTCCCGGTTGCGAGCACTTCATGACCGACGTCGGCCTGTACGTGCATGTGCCTTTCTGTCCGAGCAAGTGCGGCTACTGCGATTTCGTGTCACACGTGCCCGATGAGGCGGAGTTTGCGCCGCTGGTCGAGGCCATCCTGCTGGAGCTGGATGCAGCCATCGGTACATCGGATCGGCGAGTGGAGACGATCTTCGTCGGAGGCGGTACGCCGACGTTCCTGCCGACGGATTGCCTCGCGCGGTTGTTCGATCGGCTCGGCCGGTACGCGCGAGATCGCGGAACCGTCGAGTTCAGCGTGGAGACGAATCCCGGAACGCTCGATGCGGAAAAAGCGGACATTCTGCTCGATTGCGGTGTGAACCGGATCTCGATGGGCGCGCAATCGTTCAACGAAGCGGAATTGCGCCGGCTGGAACGAACCCATCGCCCCGACCAGATCGCCCGGACGGCAGCCCTGATCCGCGAGTGCGGATTCGAGCACTTCAACATCGACCTGATTTTCGGCATCCCGGGCCAAGACGAGTCGACCTGGGCCGATTCGATCCGTCGGGCTGTGGATCTCGGGCCGGACCATTTGGCGTGCTACGGGCTGACCTATGAGCCGGGCACGCGGCTCGACGAGCAGGCGGCTGCGGGGCGGGTGGTCCGGATGAAGGAGGACGTTGAAGCGAGACTGTATACCAAAATGGTCGATCGGCTGACCGCCGCCGGCTTCGAGCACTATGAGATCAGCAATTTTGCGCGGTCCGGGGCACGATGTCAGCACAACTTGCGGTACTGGCATAACCGGCCGACGGTCGGCGTCGGGCCGGCGGCGGCCAGCTACCTCGATGGCCGTCGATGGCGGAACATACCTGGTACCGCCGACTATGTGCGACGTATCCAAGCTGGGGAATCGACAGCGATCGAGGTGGAGGAACTCGGTCTGCCTGCCCGTGCGGGGGAGACCGCCATGCTCATGCTCCGGCTGGTCGAGGGGATTGATTGCCGGGCATTTCGGGAGGTGACGGGATTCGAGGCCGCCGCCAAGCGCCGCGTCGGGCTCGGCTTCACCGGCCTGGGCGACGCGCTCATCATGCTCGGCCTGCGCTACGACACGCCGGAGGCCCGCGCCAAGGCCACCGAGATCTCGGCCTTCATGCGCGACC
>JAPKGY010000417.1 GCA_026647385.1 Phycisphaerae bacterium
GGCTTTGGGCAGTTGCAACTCCCAGAAGCCATCCACGCCCATGCTTTCGAAGGGCAGCAACTTGCCGTTGTCGGGCTGCATTTCAAACAGTCCGTTGGCGTTCAGCGGCGACCTCCGCGATCGCCTGGCCGCCCAGGTCAAGGCGGAATGCGGGCTGGACTTGCCCGTCCTGGTCACCTCCGGCGTGTCCGGCGGAATCCTGCTCGCTCTGATGGCGGTGCTCAATCCCGGCGACGAGGTGCTGATCGGCGATCCCTATTTCGTCATCTACAAGCATGCGATCCGGCTGGTCGGCGGCCATCCCGTCTTCGTCAACACCTACCCCGATTTCGGGTTTGACCCGGCCCGCTACGAAGCCCGGATCACCAAACGCACCAAGGTCCTGGTGCTCGCCACCCCGAGCAATCCGACCGGCGTGGTGCTTTCGGACGCGGCTCTCCAGCAGGCGGCCGCCCTGGCGGAGCGACACAACCTGCTGCTCATCGTCGACGAGATCTACAACCGCCTGTGCTACGACGGGCCCTGCCCCAACGCCATCCGACACGCGCCTCACCGCACGCTGCTGCTTCGAGGCTTCGGGAAGAGCTACGGCATGACCGGCTGGCGGCTCGGGTATGCCGCCGGCCCCAGGTTCCTGATCGACGAGATGACCAAGCTCCAGCAATACACCTTCGTCTGCGCCCCGAGCATGGTGCAATATGCGGGGCTGGCCGCCCTCGACACCGACATGACCGCCTACGTCGACGCGTATCGCAAGAAACGGGATTACGTCTGGCAGCGACTCTCGAGCGCGTTTGAGATCGCCACCCAGCCCGGCGGAGGCTTCTACATCTTTCCCAAGGTGCCCGCGGGCTACGCCAGCGCCACCGAGTTCTGCACGAAGGCCATCGAGCGCAACATCCTGATCATCCCCGGTTCGGTCTTCAGCGAGCAGGACACGCACGTCCGCATCAGCTACGCCACCACCGACGAAAAGCTGGCCCAAGGCTGCGATATCCTCTGCGACATGGCCAAGGGATGATCCCATGGGCCCAACGATTCTCGCAATCGAGACTTCCTGCGACGAGACCGCCGCCGGCGTCGTCACCGGCCCGCGCGGGGTTCGCTCGAACGTCGTCGCCACGCAATTCGACGTCCACGCGAAGTACGGCGGCGTCGTGCCGGAACTCGCTTCGCGGGCCCACATCGAGAACATCGACGGCGTGATCCAGGAAGCCCTGGCCGCCGCCGGCGCCGACCGCGGCCGGATCGACGCCATCGCCGTAACGTGCAGGCCGGGACTCACCGGCTGCCTGCTCATCGGGATTACCGCAGCCAAGTCGCTCGCCCTCGCCTGGGACAAGCCTCTCATCGGCGTCAACCACATTCACGCCCATGCCACCAGCGCCGCCATCGATCTGCCGGCCGACGCCCCCGAGCCCTGGCCGGCCATCGCCCTGGTCGTCAGCGGCGGGCACACCTCGCTACTCATGGTCCGCGACCCGCTCGATATCACCACCCTAGGCCTGACCATCGACGATGCCGCCGGAGAGGCCTTCGACAAGGTCGCCAGTATCCTCGACCTGGGATGCCCCGGCGGACCGATCGTCGCCCGCATCGCGGAAAAGGGCGACCCGCGCAAGTGCGACTTCCCGCGCACGATGCTGGCCAGGGACTCGCTCGATTTCTCGTTCAGCGGGATCAAGACCGCCGTCCTCTACCACGTCCACGGGCCGGGCAAGACCAGCGGCGGCCTGTCGCGGCTGACCGCCCAGGACGTGGCGGACGTCTGTGCGAGCTTCCAGGCCTGCGTGGTCGACGTGCTGGTCGCCAAGACGATGCTGGCTGTCGAGCAAACCGGCGTGCGAACGGTGGTCGTCGGGGGAGGGGTGGCCGCCAACCGCTGCCTGCGCGATACGCTGCAGACCGCGTGCGAGGCGCGCGGCGTTCGTCTCATCCTCACGCCGATGCGCTACTGCACCGACAACGGCGCGATGATCGCCGCCCAGGGCTGCCACCTGTTCCGCGCCGGCCGACTCGAAACCCTCGCCCTCGAGGCCCGGGCAACCGGGGAGCTCTGAGCCGCGGCTCTCTCACCGCCGGCCGAACGGTCCGGCTCGGTCCCAAAACGCGGGCCTTCCGGCTGTTCCGGAAGGCCCGTCGTTAAAACCGAATTCGCCCGTGCCGCGGTCGGTCAGGCCGGTTCGATCACCGTTTCCCGAAAGCCCGCCGTCCGACCAGCGTTATCCCCATGAGCAGCAGGCCCAGGGAGCCCGGCTCCGGGAGCTGGTATCTACCACTCAGGAAGATCGTCTCGCCGCCGTCGTCGTGCCCGGAGCTTTCCCAATGGAAGATGATCCGCGTATCGTCGGCAAAGGCGGCATCGTACGGATCGACCCCGGTCAGGATCGCATAATCACCCCAGCCGGCCCCCTGCTCGACGAGCGGGAGCGGCTTGGGCGAATCCAGCTCCGCACGGACCACGCCGCCACTGAAGCCGGCCTTCGTCGCGTTCTGCTTGGCGGAGGTGATGTCGTTCAGCGCGGGGTTGTCCCGGGAATCGCCGAACGTCTGGTCGTAGTCGGTCACGATGACCAGATCGTCGAGACTCAGGGTCAGGCCGTTGGTGATCTGGTTAACGTCGACGAAAAGCACGATTTCACTGATGGGAATGTTCGGGAAGTTCAGTTCGTAGAACGCCCGTATCTCGCCGATCGACGTGATATAGGACCCGTTTGCGATTGCACCATTGGCGCCCGTGGGCATGTCGGTGTTGGCGTTGTCGCCGTTGAAAGCACCGGCTGAGTTGTGCGCCCCGCCGGCCGACTCCGTCAACAGGATCAGATCGAGCGTTCCATTCCCCGATCCGAGGAGGTTGTTCGTCAACGGGACGATGTCCTGGCTGGTAATCAGACCTCCGTTCGCCGCTGATGCCGCCAGGCAACTCGTGACCAGAACGCCTGTAAACACTCTCGTATACCGCATATCTTTCCCTCTCTCCCTCGATGCTCGCGGGTCGCCATGGACGGGTCGTCCTGACAACCAGCGAGACACACCTGTTCATGGCCTCGACTGAGAACCGATCCGCCAGCGTTCCAAGAGGGGGGAGCTCAGAACCTCGATCTGGCGCGGGATAATAGACCGTCCCGGTCAACGTTTTCAACTCGGAATTGTCCCGGAATTCTTGCGAACCCGCGATACTCGGTTGATCCGCACCGGCAAAAGCTTCTTATCGGACCGCTGGAAAAAACTATACGCGGGCGAGCCGGAATGGCGTGCCAGACAGCTATTCACGACAGTCGCGGGCGAGGCCTTCTCAATACGAGAATACGCGGCGAATTCCTTCGACCTCCCGCGAGCACCGCCTCGCTTTGTTGAATGAATCAAACTAACCGATTCGAGGATGAAAGAGCCGCGGGCTTCAGCGCTCGTCGCCGTGGCGACCGCTGGAGAGTTGCCCAAACGAGCCTCGCCGCCGAATCATCCCCGCCGCGACAACTCTTCCCGATCACGCCACGTTCCCCTCCGCCCACCGTCCCGCGGTCAAGGAGGGGTGCAGTCAGTGCATCGGACACCGAACAGGCATCGAGATTCGTGGGGAGATTCCCGCTGATACTGTTTGATGGCTTCAACGGTCCTGTTCCACAGGACGGCCACCCTGGTCACAGTCGTTTTGCCTCGGTTGGTGACAAGGGGTTTGCGGTTCAGGTCGATCTCAGGGGACATCGCAGCATTCTTCTACGCCGTCGTTGGCATAGGGCATTCTACTTGATTTCAGTCCCGCTTTTCTGGCTAGAAAACAATGGGTGAGTGAGGGGACTCGAACCCCCGACCCCAAGGACCACAACCTTGTGCTCTAACCAACTGAGCTACACTCACCGTCGCGGTCGGCCGGCCGGCAAGACACGCCGGTCGGCGCCAAGCCATAATCTAGCCCAGATGCAGCCAGTTTTCAATCAGGGACACGGGGCTTCTCGAAGGCCCGCCGGGGCCAATCGTTGCGAAGCCCACCGACCCAAACGGGCCCGTGGGCTTCCGCCGGAAGGCTGGGATGTGCGATCCAGCGCGACACAAGAACAGCCCGAGAGGCCTGCCGCCTCGCGAGTACAGGCCTCTCTCGGCAATGCTGAATCGCCAAGCGCGCTTGCGCTATTGCTGCCGCTTGCGGAGCTGGAAATAGACGATGATCAGAATAATCAGGAGGATGATCCCGATAATCTGCCACATACCGATGAT
>JAPKGY010000418.1 GCA_026647385.1 Phycisphaerae bacterium
TTGTCGTGCATAGGAACTACAAGATATATTACATGGCTCCCGACGACCCCCACCAAACACAACGGCGTGTTCGGCAGGACTCGGCCGACGACCGGCCCTTCAATTTCGATCTCCATCTCCATCTCTTTCTCGGTTTCAGTGCTTGGGATTTGGTGTTGCCTGCTCCTCCGCCCACGTGGGACCGATTCGAGGAGATTACGTCGAGTGAGACTCGATTTGCTCCGCCCCCGGTGCTCGACGACTGGGCGGCGACAGCGGCATTTGCTCCGCTGTTGATATTGGCTTGCGGGTACGGATCCTGTCGCCTGTTGCTGAGGGTGACCACGAAGGGATTTGGCGAAAGCGAGGAGAAGCGACGTCTTCGCCGGTCTCTCAAAGCGGCAACCAGCATTCCTGTTGTCCTCTGCGGTTTGGGGTCGTGGCTCTGGCTGGTTGCGGTAGTCACCATTGCCGTGGAGGGGTTTGGCAAGCTGCCGGCGATGGTTGGCGACGTGTATATGCTTTTGCCCCTCTTGGCGGTTGCCATCTGGCTGATTGCCGCCGCCGTGGGTTCCTGGACCTATATACGTCTCGATCGCGGTGGGATTGTGTTCGTGCCCTGGAGTTGGTTTTGGATTGCATGTGTGGGCCTTGCGGTTGCCGAACCTCTTGTGGTGTGGTATCTCCTCATGAAGGTTTTCGGTTGACAGGTTCGCGCATCGCCAAGCGTGCTGCACCCCCTCTGCCCGTCTTCGCTTATAATGCTCGCTCATGAATACCGAAAACCCCATGGTACTTCGGGGCCGCGTTCTGAGGCCGGGGGCCGGGCCGTTTGTGGTCGGCGTCTTGAACGTCACACCGGACTCGTTCAGCGATGCCGGCCGATTCTATGATGCGCGAGTCGCGGTCGAGGCGGGAGCCCGGATGGCTGACGAGGGAGCCGACGTGGTCGATATCGGCGGGGAGTCAACGCGCCCGGGCAGCGCCGCGGTGCTGCCGAACGAGCAGATCCGCCGGACCCAGCCGGTGATCGCGGAACTGGCCAAGCGGTTCGGCCACGACGGGCCGGCGATCTCCATCGATACCCGCTCGGCCGCCGTGGCTCGGGCGGCACTCGATGCGGGGGCGACGATCGTCAACGACATCTCCGCCCTGCGCGACGATCCGGAGATGGTCAGCCTGGTGGCGGATCGCGGCGCGGGCGTCGTGCTTCTGCACATGCAGGGCACGCCCGCTGACATGCAGATCAATCCGGCCTACCTCGACGCGGTGGCCGAGATCCGCGACTTCCTGGCTGAACGAATCGAGTCGGTCGCCAGTGCAGGCGTCGTCCGCGAACGAATCGTCGTCGATCCCGGCATCGGGTTCGGCAAGACCCTGGAGCACAATCTGGAAATCATTCGCCGTGGGGGCGAGTTCCGCTCGCTGGGCGTGCCGCTCATGATCGGCCCCTCGCGCAAGCGGTTCATCGGACAGGTCCTGGGAATCGAACAACCCGCGGATCGACTCATGGGGACGATGGCCGCCGTGGCGGCGGCCGTGCTGGCAGGCGTCGAGATGGTCCGCGTCCATGACGTGCCCGCCGCCCGGCAGGTGGCGGATATGTGTGCGGCAATACGTGGATGAAACGTCCAAACGTCAAACGGAAATGTCGAAACCTCCAAACGTCAAAAGGAAACGTCGAAACGTCAAAACGTCCAAACGTCGAAAACGTAAGGAACTCGGTAACCGAATGTTTAGCCGCGACCCGAAGGGGAGCGCTAATCCTCCCGCATGAGATCGACTTTTGCCCACGTCCGACGGGCAGTGATACCGGATTCCTGGGGCATTCCGAGGAGCCGGAGGTTTCGAAACACCCGCCGAATAGTGGGGGTATTCAAAACCCTCCCCGAGATCCCCGGAATCCTTGACAGCCCGAATTGTTCGGGGCTGCCAAAATGGCAAAAGTCGAGCTCAGACTCGAACAGATTACTGCTGTTCTATCGCCGGATGTTCGATACCCGCCGCCAGCTCGAATCGGACCGCATCCGCAGCCAGAAGTGGTAAGAGGGTGTGCAAGAAACCGGGGGACTGTCCCCCCTCTCTCGGCCAAGGGGAGCCTACAGGCCCGCCCCGAAGTATCGCCCGTCAACCGCCCGCCAGCTTGCGGCCTTTCTTGACCGCTGCGAGCCGCTCTTCCGCCGTCAGATCGTACACTTGGCGCAGCAGTTCCTCGTCCTGCGCGGTCATCGTCACCTTCCGGCGGGACATCGCGATCTTGGCGGTGTTGAGCAGGGCGCCGAACCCGAAGCCCTTGCTGATGAAGCCGTTCACGAACCAGCCGAACGGCGGGATGTTCTTGGGCAACGGCTCGCCGGTCGCCACGCACACCGCCATCGTCCCGACGATCGTGCCCGTGTTCAGCAGCGTGCCGATGCTCGTCTTGACGTGGTCGCCGATGAAGGAGCCGACCTTGGTCGAACCCGTATCGATCGTTTTGCCGCCCATCTTCAGGGTCACGTTCGTGTAGTCGTTCTTCAGATCGCTGTTGGTGGTCAGCGCGCCCAGGTTCACCCACTCGCCGACGTACGCGTGCCCGAGGAAACCGTCGTGGTACTTGTTCGAATACCCATGGATAATCGACTCCTCGACCTCGCCGCCCACCCGGCACATCGGACCGATCGAGCACCCTTCGCGAACCTTCGCGCCGAGCAGGATCGACTTTTCGCCCACGTAGCAAGGCCCTTCGATCCGCGTGAACGGGTGGACCTCGACGCCCGCTTCGAGGGTCACCGGCCCGTGCTGCGTGTCGATGCACACGAACGGGTGGATTTCCGCGCCTTCCCCGATGTAGACCTGGTCCCTGGGCCCGTAGATCGTCGCCATCTCGTGCATCTTGCCCTTGACGCCGCTTCGGCCGGAGGCCGCGAAGTCCGCCTTGATCTGCTCCGGATTGACCAGCATCACGTCCCAGATCCACGGGAACCATGTCCCCTCGAAGTCCGCCTGGTCAGCCTTGCGGGCAGCCTCCGCCAAATCGCCATAACCCTTGATCCCGCTGACATTGTTTGTCGTCCGCCAGGCAGCCAACTGGCCGTCCTTCCACACCGCGACGGGCTTGGCCGGAACCTTCCAGCCCGTGCCGCACACCCGCGCGTTCACAAACAGCACCTCGCCCGACAGCTTCGACAGGTCATTGACCGCCGCCTTGGGGTATCGCCCGCTCACCACCGGCACCAGGTAGTCCCGCACCAGCAGGGCATCCGCCGCCTGACCAGCCGCCCGCTCGATCTTGGCAGCCAGCGTCGTCGCGCCCGTTTTCAGCTCAAAAACGCCCCTGACGTAGGCCAACGGCAGAAAATGATCGAACTGATCGTCCTCAAAAATGACCAGCTTCATGGGTTCCTCCGGATGACCGTGTGTCCCAACCTGATCCCGAAACAAGGCCGGCCACATATAAGGCCAAACCCGCGTAATAGCAACGGGTCCCGACGCAGCCATCGCCCGCGACGCCGGCAGCGAATACAGCGGCACTGAAATCCATGGGAGTCCCGCGCGCTTGAGCCTCTCGTCGTGACCCGCTACCATCTCGCCCCTGATTGTCTTGAAAGCGACCGGCGGTTGCCCGGTCAGAACCATTCGCTCAAACCTCAGGAGAGGAGCCGTTCATGGAAGTCATCATCACCCCGACCTACGAAGACATGAGTCGACTGGCCGCTGGCATGATCTGCTCGCAGGTCATGAAGAAACCCAGTTCGGTGCTCGGCCTGGCGACCGGGTCCACGCCCGTCGGGACGTACAAGGAAATGATCCGGCAGCACACCGAAAAGGGCGTTGACTTCTCGAAAGTCGTCACCTTCAACCTCGATGAGTATGTCGGCCTGCCCCCGTCGCACAACCAGAGCTATCGCTACTTCATGGATCAGCACCTTTTCAATCACATCAACGTGCCCAAGGCCAACATTCACGTGCCTTATGGGCACACCGATTCGGTGCTCGAGTTCTGCGAGTGGTATGAAAACGAGATCAAGCGTTTCGGCGGCATCGACATCCAGATCCTCGGCATCGGCGGCGACGGTCACATCGCGTTTAACGAGCCCGGCTCGTCGCTCGGCTCGCGAACCCGGCTCAAGACCCTGACCGAGGAGACCATCAAGGACAACGCCCGTTTCTTCGCCAAGCACGAGGAGGTCCCCCGCTTCGCGATCACCATGGGCGTCGGCACGATCCTGGAAGCCCGCAAG
>JAPKGY010000419.1 GCA_026647385.1 Phycisphaerae bacterium
CAACACGTGCTCCGCGCGAGCAACCGGCGAGTTACAGCCAATCCAGTTTACGGCCCGTGCGCAATCGGCTCTTCTCGCTCACGGCGGCGGCGCCTTACAATCGACCGCTGCTCGAACCGGAGGACGTCCTTATGAATCCGCCGTTCCGCGTCTTGTGGATCTGTACCGCCAATGCCTGCCGCTCGCAGATGGCAGAAGCGATCCTCCGCGACCTGGGCGGCCATCGCTTCATCGCCCGCAGTGCGGGGGCCTCGCCCGCGGGCTACATCCATCCGCTGGCGATCGCCGGACTGAAATCGCTGGGGCTTGCTCTCGGGAATCAGCGTTCCAAAGGCTGCGACGAAATGCTTCCGCTCGAACACGATATCGTCATCACCGTTTGCGACGCAGCCGCCTGCGTGATCCCGGGCGCCTGGAAGGGCGATCCGGTGGTCGTCCACTGGGGCCTGCCCGATCCGGTCGCCTGTCCCGACCCGCCGGCCGAACGCGAAGCCCAAGCCGCCGAGGTCGCCGCCCGGCTGCGCAACCGCATCAAGCACCTGGTCGAGCTGCCCTTGGAGACCATGGACCGCGAGCAGATCCGTCAGGCCCTCGAGCAACTGGCCCACTCAAAATGACCGATTGTGTTCGCCGGAGCACCATAATCTCAAAGAGTCGCAGACTCCATCGCTCGTCGCCGTGGCAACCCGCG
This sequence comes from Phycisphaerae bacterium, assembly GCA_026647385.1. Lineage (GTDB taxonomy): Bacteria > Planctomycetota > Phycisphaerae > UBA1845 > PWPN01 > JAPKGY01. The sequence goes on from JAPKGY010000419.1 coordinate 692, forward strand.
CGGTGATTCGAAAGGGAACAAGCGTCGCCCCCGGGTTCGAAGCTCCGCGCGGGTCGCGGCGGCGGATGTGCGATTTCGGTGGAGACTGTAGCATGAATACAGAGCCAGGGCCTCAGATTTGACGACATCATCCATGTGAATCGGTGTGGTCCCTGGCTCGCCATGGCGAGGCGACCGGGACGAATACCGCCACGTCGGGTCTTCGACTTCGATTTTGACGTTCGCCACGGCGAATCTGCGGTTTTGGCTTGTTGACGTTTCGACGTTTCGTTCTATGGATCGCAGCCGGCCGGCGGCAACACATCCGGGCCGGCATAGCAGCGTTGATGGACGCCGAAATCGTCCTGGTCGACGTCACCGTCGGAGTCGAAGTCAGCCGATGCGCAGCAGTCCGCGACCCCACCGACATTGGCGCCGGTGAAACAGCCGACGAACCGCTCGAAGTCATCGAGATCGACGTCGTCGTCCTGATCGAGATCGGCGCGCGACGCACCGGGCAGCGGGCACTGCCACCGGACCAGGTTGAACGCCTCGTGGCAGAGGACATTCACGAAATCGCCGCCGACATAAAGTCCGCCGTCAAACACCGCCAACGTATTGGCGACGGCCGGGCGCGGGCCACAGTTGCAGTTGACCGGATCGCACCAGCACGGGTTTCGCGTGTCGTCCAGCAAACCACCTTCGAGCGGCTCCCAGGCTGATCCGTCCCATTTGGCGATCCGCCGCACCTCGGTATACCCGACGGGCAACGTCGCTTTGGTGAATTGACCTGCCACGTAGAGGGCCGTGCCGTTCCCGTCGTTGAAAACGCCCAGCGTGTGGACCGTGGAGTCGGTCAGCCCCATACCCAAGGCCGACCAGTTGGACCCGTCCCAACGTGCGACGCGACGGCAATTGACGACCCCGCCCGCGCTGGTGAATCCCCCGCCGACGTACAAATCGTGTCCGCCCCCGTCATCGTAGACCGCCAGGGCATTGACGACGTTGCTCGCTCCGCTGCCGAGCGTACTCCAGCTCGTGCCGTTCCAGGAGGCGATGTTCTTGCCCGGGATCGTGAACAGCCCGCCCGCGTAAAGCCGCGGCCCGCTTCCGCCGTCGAACACGGCCAGCGCGCGAACCATGGGCGGGGCGATCCCGTCGCTCACACCCGCGCCCACGGCTGAGAAGGTCCCGCTGCGCCAGCGCGCGATCCGGCTGGCGGATACGCCGCCCGCGTCGGTAAAGATCCCGCCGAGGTAGAGCGCATGCCCCGAGCCGTCGTCGTACGCCGCGAACGCATAGACGCCTCCGTTGGTCCCCGCGCCGACCGCCGACCAGCTGGAGCCGTCCCATTTGGCCAAGTGGTTCGCGGGCAGGCCGCCGGCGTTGACGAAATCGCCGCCGACGTACAGCGCGGGGCCGCTCCCGTCGTCGAAGACCGCCAGGGCCCAGACGGTATTATCCACGCCGTCCGTACCCGTTCCCAGAGGTTTCCAGATCTTTCCGTCCCATCGGGCGATATTGTTGACCGCCATGCCGCCCACACCGGCGATCTGCCCGCCGACGTACAGGGCCGGCCCGGTCCCGTCGTCGAAGACCGCCAGGGCCCGAACCATACCGACCACCCCGTTGTCCAGTGGAAACTCGCCGCTCCAGCGGGGCACGCACGGGTCCGCGCGCAGCAGGCTCCCCATGCACAACACGCACAGAGTCGCGCAAAGCCGGCGACCTCGGTCCGATATCGTCAGCGCCATAACGCCTGATCTCAGATGACCGGTAAACCCCAACGTGTAGCCTATTCTACGATTCCGGGGGGACCTGCTGCAAGGAAAAAGAGGACCCGGAACCACCCGGTATTTCCCAACTTTCCAAGGAAATGCCTTGCAGACGCGCCGCGGGCGCAAGCCAGCGGCGACCGAGTTAATACCGGAACCTGGCGGCGATCGGCATGCGTCGGCCGACCCCGAAGGCTCGGGTGGTGACTTTGAGGCCCAGGGCCGCCTGCTTGCGTTTGTACTCGGAAAGGTCGACGAGGCGGACCACCTTGCGGACGGTCTCGGCCTCGAGGCCGGCCGCCACGATCTCCTCGGCACTCTGCTCCTCGGTGACGTATCGCTCGACGATCTCATCGAGCACTTCGTAAGGCGGCAGCGAATCCTGATCGGTCTGGTCCGGCCGCAACTCGGCCGACGGCGGCTTGGTCAGCGTGCCGCTCGGAACGATCTCCCTGCCCGCTCGTTCGTTGATGTGCCGGGCCAGGGCGTAGACCATCATTTTCGGCACGTCCGCGATCACCGCGAGCCCGCCGCACATGTCGCCATACAACGTGCAGTAGCCGACGGCGATCTCGCTCTTGTTGCCCGTCGTCAGCAAGAGCCAGCCGAACTTGTTGGAGAGCGCCATGAGCAATACGCCGCGAATCCGGGCCTGGATGTTCTCCTCGGCGATGTCGGTCGGCCGGCCGGCGAAATGCGGCTTCAGGTACGCCTCCATCACCTCGTGAATCGGGCCGATCGGAATCGTGCGGAAGTCGATGCCCAGATTACGGGCGAGGACCTCCGCGTCGGACCGGCTGTGATCGCTGCTGTAGCGCGACGGCATCGCCACACCCGTCACCGCCTCGCTCCCCAGCGCGGCCGTCGCGATGGCGGCCGTCACCGCCGAATCCACCCCACCCGACAATCCCAGCAATACCCGCTTGAACCCGCACTTGCGCACGTAGTCCCGCGTGCCCAGCACCAGCGCGTCGTGGACCGAAGCCAGACTCTCCGGATACGGCTCGATCCGATTGTCGGCCGGCGCACCTAGGTCGACCCGCAGGAGGTCCTCCTCGAATGCCTTCGCCTGGGCGACGACCTGGCCCCCGGCGTTGATCGCCGCCGATGCGCCGTCGAAAACCAGCTCGTCGTTCCCGCCGACCTGGTTCACGAACAGGATCGGCAGCCGATGCTTCCTCGCCTGGTTTCCGAACAGCCGGACGCGGAACGGATGCTTGTCCCGGACGAACGGGGACGCACTCATATTGATCAACAGCCTGGCCCCGCCGGCGGCGATCTGCCCCACCGGGTCCCGCGTGTAGATCCGCCGCCCGACGACCTGCTCGTCGTTCCAGAGGTCCTCGCAGATGCTGACCCCGATCTCGACGCCGCCATGCCGAACGAGAGCCACGTCCGGCCCGGGCTCGAAATAACGCCGCTCGTCGAACACGTCGTAAGTCGGCAGCAGCGACTTGTGATGAACGGATTGAATCTTCCCGTCGGCGCAGAACGCCGCCGCGTTCCGCAACATCCGCCCGACCGGCTCGGTATTCGGCTCGACGAACCCGACCAGGGCGGCGATCCCCACACAGGTCTCGGCGATTCGCCGGACCGCCTCGACGTTCGCCTGAACGAACCGCGGCTTGAGCAGCAGATCCCTCGGCGGGTATCCGACCACCGACAGTTCCGGGACCGTGCCGCAGCTCTTCGGTCGTTAACGGGCGTTGGCAGGAATCACACAGCA
>JAPKGY010000042.1 GCA_026647385.1 Phycisphaerae bacterium
CGAGGCCGAACGCGACCAGCTGCAAGCCGATCTCGAGACGCGCACCTCGGACCTCGCCAAGTCCACGCGCGACCTCGCGAGCGCGCAGCAGACCGTCGAGGAGGAGCGCACGCTCGCCGGCACCTTCGCCGCCAAGGCCAAGGAGCTGGAGGAGAAGCTCGCCGAGCGCCCGGAGCGCGTCGTCCGGGTCGGCGGAGGCGGCACCAGCGCCGTCGAGGCCGGGCTGCGCGCGGTCGGCAGCAAGCTGCTGGCCCCCAAGCCCGACGCGGCGACCATCGAGAAGCGCGCCGTCGAGGTCATGGACGTCGTGGCGCAGGCCGCCTCCGCCTTCGGCACCAAGCCCGGGGATATCCCGGCGCTGAAGAAGGCGGTCGAGGACTACGCACGGCACCGGACCCAGGGCGACGCCCCGTCCGACGAGAAGGACCAGGCCGTCGCCCGGCTCAAGCAGCGCATCGCCAACATCGAGGACGGCACCGACGTCCCGACGCGCTACGTCGCCCTCCAGGCCAACCTGGAACAGGCCGAGCGCGAGCTCGAGGACGAACGCGCCGAGAGCGGCTCGCTGCGCGATGAGCTCGAGGAGCTGCGCAAGGCGCACGCCGCGGACCTCGAGGCCGCCCAGAAGTCGGCGGCCGCGATGATCAACGACGTGCAGCGCGCGCACGCCGTCGAGGTGGCCCGTCTCCAGAGCCGCATCATCGCCAAGGGCGAGCTGCTCGAGGCGATGGCGCTGCCCGAGGACGAACAGTCCAAGGCGCTGCGCAGGCTGCTCGACGAGCGGTCGCAGCGGATCGACATCCTGGAGGGCATCCTGGCCGGACAGGCCTTCCTGTCGTGTTCGACCCGGAGGAACTCGTCTACCTGGCGACAGCCGCGGATTTCGTCTGGAACCCCCACCGGTGGGAGCCGGCCGAGAGCTATCGTCGGGCGGTACGCTTCGTTGAAATCATGATTCCCCTCCTGGATACGAAGCTCGCCACACAGACCGCGCCCGAATGAGAAAGGAGCCGACGCACGATGGCGGATACCCATCCCAGCCGCAATCTTCTCAACGGAGCCCGCGCCTACCTCTCCGGCCCGATGGATTTCGTCGCCTCGCGGGCCCACGAACGCGACTTCGGATGGCGCAACCGCACCCGCCAGTTCCTCGCCCACTACGGCGTCACCGTCTTTAACCCCTGGCAGAAGCCGCAAGTTCGAGGCCTCGGAGCCTTCGGCGAGGAGGACCAGCGCAACTCCGAGTTCGCCCGACTCTGGACGTTCGAGCCCGGGCCCGCCGGCGCCAAGGCCCGCGCCGAGGTCGCCACCGGTTATGGCCAGACCGTCCACATCGACCTGCGCATGGTCGATATCAGCGATTTCGTCATCGCCTACTGCCCCACCAACATCTACAGCGTCGGCACCCCCCACGAGATCGTCGTCGCCACCACCCAGCACAAACCGGTGCTGTTCGTCAGCCCGCCCGTCGAATTCCATGCCTTGAAGCGCCTGCGGGCCAAGGCCGCCGCCGACCCCGAGCTGAGCCAAATGCTCGACCAGCTCACCCGCGAGGTCCCCATCCACGAGAATCCCGAAGGCCGGCCCAGCCTGTGGTACGTGCCCATCGTCGGAAGCGAAAACTTCTTCGACGGCTTCGGCTTTCATCTCTACCGCGAGCGGTTCGGATGGGAAATCGACCACCATATCGAGAAAGAAACCGCCCGCCCGCCCCGGCGACCCCTGCTGCCCTTCCTCGAACAACTGGCCGACGGCCACTACCCGCAACGCTGGGACCACCGCGAGCAAACCTTCAAGAACGACAGAGACTGGCTCATCCTCGAAGACGCCCTCGAACAAGGTCAGCCGGCGGAATGACGCCACACGATTGCACAATCAGCGTGACTGGCCCTCCTTGAATCAGCCCCAATAAAGGCATGAGAGGCCATGACCCGCTATCTGACCTCGCAGAAATCCGTCACAACCCTTCCAATGAGCAAGTGCCGTTTTCGGCAAGCCCGGTTCGCCCGGCTCTGGTGGTGCAGGCCGCTCTCCGCACCACAACACACCGCTTCTCACACCCCCTCCGAGTCGCATCATCAACACCCCGGGGCATGGACTGCGGTTGTCGTCCGTCCACAGCACACAATCCCCTGTGGGCACATGAGTTGCGCGATCCGACAAACCCCTCGCGACGCGACGGCGTTGCATCGCGGCAACATGGCCGCACAAACCTCCGTCGCATGACCCAGCCGGCCGGGTGCGAGCACTCCGCTAAGCCCTGCCGGCAAATAGGTTTACCGCAACCGACCCGGTGGCGTGTCGGTCGACACGCCGTGGCATCCCGGTTGCCCGATTGGGCCTGTGGGAACGGTGCTTCCGGAGGGGAAACTCGGGCCGTCGAAGGATGGCTGAAGTTATCGGGACGTGGGAAAGGTAGTACACCCGCCCGGAGCAGATCGGGCAAGTGCCGGAGAGGAAGGAAGTATCCATGGACGAAAGCGCGTTCCAGAAGAAGCTGGGAGAACTGGTCGGCGAGATCAAGGCCTTACCGGAACAGGATCGGGCGAAGCTGGCCATCCTGGCGGAGGAAACCAAGCAGCGACATCAGGAACTCAAAAAGACCGTCCACAATCTGCACGAGTCCATTGACTTCCTGCGCCTGGCGATCAAGTATCTCCTGTTTGACCTCGAAGCAACGCGTCGAGAGAACAGCTACCTCCGGAAGATGCTGGAGGAGCAGCCAGGTTCATGACCTGGACCCCCCGGCCCGGATGAGAACTGAGGAGGAGGAAGCGACGAATTCGGCCAAACCGATTCGTCGCTGCTTTTTTGGATTCAACCCGACCGATCGTGCTCAACGGATCACAGTAACTCGAAAGAGCCGCGGGCTTCCCTTGACGCGCGACGCGGGCATACCCCCGCACGGAGCCGCTTTGCGGCGGGTCGCCTGTCACGGGCTCCAGGTCGCCGCGGCGACTCGCCGTGGCGGACTTCCAGCCTGCTTTCTGAGCTTGCCCACCCGATGAGGCAGGGGTGCAGCCAGGATGGCCGCACCACAAAGTACCGCTCCTCAAACACGCTCTTACCACGGCCGTCGACGTTCGCCGTCCGATCGCCACGCCGCTTGTCGCCACCGAACCGGTCCGCTTGAATTGCGTTGAAATGGGTCACGGCACCCCAGCCAACCGTTTCAGGAACGCCTCCGCCTCCGCGTAACGCTCGAACTGTCGCTCCGCCTTCCGAAACGCCGCGGTGTGAGCCAGCATTCGGCCGTTGCTCCAGCCGACGCCAAGCTGCTGGTGCAGTAACTCGTGGTGCATGACCGAATCCACGACGTAATCGGGCACCTCGGGGCGGTCCAGCGTCGAACTGATCATGACGACGCCCCGGACTCGATCGTAATGACCGAACTTCCGGCCTGTAAACATCCTGCTCCAGGTCAGTCGAGGCCGGGCCAGCGCATTATCGAAGTACCTCCGATTCATACGCTCGAAAGAAGCCGCCAGATCGTGCGAGATCCCCACCACCTGCTCCTCCACCCCGCCCAGGGCGTCCACCTCAGCCTGGATCTCCTGGCAATCGTCGCTCAGCGTCGCCTCGATGATCTCCTGCCTGGCCCGCACATTGTTGAACGCCATGCCCGCCACCGCCTCGAACATCTCCGCGGCCAATGCGATCATCGGCGTGGGCAACACCACACGACTGCCGTCGCGGTACCCGCGAACCTGGTACAAGGCGCGGAGCGGGCGGAAATGAAGGATCACCGGCGGCTTGAATCGCGCGTGGGCTTGGAGCAGGCCCTCGAAAATCGGCCTCGCACAAGCGACGGCCGCCAGATAGGCGTCGAAGTTCTCACGCTGGGAAAAGTACGCCAGCCAACCACGAGCCAGACGCGTCCGCGGGGTCAGCTCGCACACCCTGAGCCCGGCGGCCTCGATCTGCCTTTCGATGTTACGGCTGGAATTCGCGATGGAGCCGTGCTGCCGATCCGCTCGCGACGGAGCGTTTGGATCAGCCAGAGCATTGAGTATCCGTTCCCACTGCGCCGCCAGCCCTCCAAACGACACGCTTTCCCGAAGCCGGGCTCCCTCCGATTCGACCGCCGTGCTTTCGATCTGCCTGAAATCGAGCCCGCGAAGGAACTCGTACGCGCGCCGTGAAGGAGAGGGCAAAGCCCGCACCGTCGTCTGATGATCCGCCACCAGTCGATCGACCTGACAGATCGCCTCGCTCACCATCCGGGCCAGCGTTTCCTTACGCCCGTGCGAAAGCAGTATCGCCAACTCGCGACGAACCCTGTCAGCCGTCCTCACCAACCCCTGAACCCGAAGCCGATGCACTTCCTCTCCTCCCCAACACCCAGGGTGAACCGCCGTTCCCTGGTCCACAACCCAAGCGGAACCTTCCGCGAAAACCTGAACGGAGGCCGAGCCGACCCGCCGGGGTGCGTCACCAGCCGGCCACCTTTTTGTTCGTGCGCATCCGAAGATGCATGCGCTCGACGCGGAATTCCCGGCACCACTCCCGATTGGCGACGAACGCGGCTCGCTCGCTGAAACCCTTCCCCGGATCGAAGGGAATGCCGCGAGCCCGGTAGTACTCGGCGCATTTTCGCAGGTTCTCGACGCTGTCGGGAGCATCCCGCACGTACACCCCCGCGTTCAGGTTCTCGAAGACCGGAATCCACTTCCGGTCCTGCTGAAGGTCTTTGGTCATCCATTCCCGATACACCAGAAGAATATCAACCTTGTATTCATCCAACTTCTCGAACGCACCGGCTCGGCGATGCTCGATGACCATACTGTCATCCAGCACTTTCCTGCCGACGGTCACCCATCGGCCATCGATGAAAACGGGATACTTCCGGTAGGTATGGAGCAGGAGATAGCCGCCCCAATCGCTGGAGTTGAACAGCCGGCCGGTAAGATCCACTTCATCCAGAAACCGCACCGCCCCGACCGGAAAGTAGCCGGGTTGAAAGTTCCAGTCGGCGCTCAATCGCTGCTGATAGCGATGAAACTTGTTCTCGTGATTCAGCGCCGGATGAATGACGACAAACACGAGGGCCACCGCCAACACGGAGGCGACCCGGCCCGTCACGACCCGCCCCCGCAAGGGCGTCCCTTCGTGCCGGACAGACGCCCAGCGGCTGAACTCCGAGAGCACGAACAACACAGGCGCGAAACAATCGGATACAAACCGCTGCCCGCTCAACGGGAGAAGCAGCATGAACGCGACGACCGCCAGCCGGGAGAGCGACACACGCCGAAAAACCAGCACGGAGGTAATCACCGTCGCCGCCGCCACGATCCAATACGTCTCCACCGAGAACGGCGTCATCATGGGATTGCCCCAGTAGGCGGTGATGGGACGCCATTCCGCGCTGATCGGCGCATTGATGCGCTGCGATTCCAGAATGTACGGAAACAGCCGGAAGTGGCTCGGGGTCAGCACCAGCGATACACAGACCAGCCCCGCCAGCAGTACCAGCCGGCGCACCTGGCCGCCGCCCAGATCGTCCGGCTGAGCCCGTCGCCATCCGATCTTCTGCTGGGCGATCTCAACCAGCACATACAGGACCACAATCGCCGCGAACGAGATGACCGCCGAGTGCAAATTGGCCCAGGCGACCATGACGACAAAGATGCCGGCGAACTGCCGCCGGTTCAAGGCCGGCTGAACCACGAACACGTACCCATACAGGCCGACCATGAAAAACATGTTGACCAGGTGAGGCCGGGGATGGAACCGTCCCTGCGCGATCACCAGGTAGGCAAACGTTCCAAGCAGTGCCAACGCAGGCCCGACTCCGGCCCGGCGAAGCAGCAGGAAAAACACGATCAGGATCACCGCCGACAAGGCTGCATGCGCCCAGCGGAGCCCCAACACGCCCGACGCCTGGACCGTCAGCCAGTAGATGACTTGCGTCAGCCATTCGTGGGCCGGTTCCGCCAATCCTCCGATGGCGTTGTAGACAAACGGCTCGATCCGGGGAATGGAGCGGTTCTCCACGATGTACCGGCCCAGCGCGACGTGCCAGCCCAAATCGGGGTTATTGACCGGCAGCATCACCATCCAGCCGAACAACCCACACATCCCCAACAGACATAACCAGACGAACAGACGGCTGTCGACGATCCAGGCGATCCGATCGAGCACACGAGAAGGCCACCCCGGCCTAGGCTCGCTCAACGGTGACGGACCCGCATGACCTCCCCCCGCGCGCGCCGGCTTGCCGTCGCCCGAGCTCTTTCCGGTAACCGGTTCGCTTTTCCGGGCGGGCTCGTGTTTCCGGGCAGGCTCGTTTTTCCGGGATCTGCGCGACATTCCGTCATCTCCTTGCTTGCTTTCTTAACCGGCCATCCGCACGGTCGCAAGTCGGAAGTGATGGAGTCGAAGTTCGTGTTCCCCACGTCCCTCATCATGCGTCGAGGAAATGCCTTCGACGGCAGGGCCGCTTCCCCCGTCGGCACCATAGCCGTCACCATGCCATCCGCACAGCCAAACATCCCCCTCCGGCTCTCCTTGGCCCCGCGTCCCCGGGCCGCCGTGTCTCCCGTCACCGCATCGGTTTTGGGGAGATAACCCGCAAAGCAGTTCCGCCTTGCCTCCGAAGAATTCCGTTGACAATGCCTGAACCGCTGCCGATACTGATATGGCAGGCATGCGTGGGAACCACCCCAGGTCGTCCTTCGGACGGCAGCCCCTCGTGGGCGGGATCCTGGGGCCCAGGGCCTGCGTTTTTATTTGTACGTCCTGCCGATCCATTCCAACTCTGGAAACTCGCCCAACAACTGCTTCACCTCGCGAGGCCACAATTTCAACCGTAACCAAGCTGCTTGCCGGCATGACGATAGACCGTGGGCTGAAGCATCTCCGCATACCTGGACTCGATAAAGCCTTGAGGAGCCTTCTCGACACCATACCACATCCCTGATGCGACGGCGTCCGCGATTTGCAGGCCCATCAGTCGCTCGTGCTGATCGGCGACAATCTGGTCGGTTTTGATGACGGGCCAATGAATACGAACATCGAAGATGCCCGTTTGGTCGCGCAGGATGTCCAGGTAGGAACGAAGGTCGTCATAGGACATGCCCGCTCGGTTCGAAAAGATAATCTTTGCCGACTCCTCCGGGTGTTGCCGATGGTCTCGACAATACCAGGACACCCGCTCGAGCAGATAGCGGCAGGCGTACCGGTACAGCAAGTACTTCTCGGCGAATCTCTCCGGTTCGAGGATGGAAGGCTTATGGACCAGAATGCTGATGGTCCGCAGCTTGGCGCCGGCGACCGCCGCCACGAAGGGTAATCTGTGTTCGTGCTTGAGCTTCCGAAAGTGCAGGGGTGTCCTCTGAGTCCGCTTGAGGATGGCGCGAACTTGGTCAACCAGCTTCACTGTCTCCAGGTCTGATTGTCCTGCTTCAGTCGGTCGATGAGCACCTGCTTCTCGCGACCCGACGTATCAAGCCCCAGTCGCTCGCAGGCAGTTTTCAACTCGTCTCGGCTGAGTTCAGGCAGTAGCTGCTCCAGGGCCGTCCGTTTCATCCGTGCCAGCCCGTCGATCAGGTCGCCCTTGCTCATCCCCGAAGGCGAGAACTCCGCCTCGAAAGACCGAGCCAAGTCAGCCAGCCGTTGCCGCGCCAGTGATTCCAGAACCGTTCGCTTGACCGACATTGTTTACGTTATCTCCAACATCAGATCGCCTTTGTCGTCGCCAACGATCAATCACACGGTCAAAGTCTATCGGAGTCTCGGTGGACCATGCCGTATGGTAATCGACATCGTGACCGCGTGGCACTCTCGCTTTGTCGGCAATCTCGTGTATCAGCACCCTGACTGGCAAAGTAGTGGCATCGCCCACCACCAATGCCTCTCCTCTTCGCAGCGCAGGGACTACAGCCATCAGTTCCTCGTATTGATCGCTAACAAGTGCTCTGATGTACCTTTGGTCTTCAGGATTGGAGAGGCGAAGAACTAGGAAGTTGTTGCATTGGGCCAGCACAGTCTCCGACACGTCCGATGGACGCTGACTGACCACCATTAGCCCCAGTCCATACTTCCGCCCCTCCTTGGCTACTCGCTCCAGAATATGCCGCGCCGTCGTTTCCCTTCGATCCGAGCAGTAGTTGTGGGCCTCTTCGCAGACCAGAAGAGTTGGAGTTTTTTCTCGTTCAGGCTTCCAGAATGTAAAAACGAAGAGGACGCGGACCAGGAGAGACATAACTCCCTGAATGAACACCGGCTCACAAACGGATGGAACCGCCTACAAAACCAAGCCAAACACCTGCTTCCAGCCCCGCCCAGTTGTCGCCGACTCTCCCAGCCGGTAATATCCTTTTATCGGCACGGCCTGTTTCGACAAGGGCCTGGCGTGCCGAGCGATCGCGGGCGGAGCACGCCCGGTCAACAGGGTCAGAGGCAATGGCTTACGACGCATCGTGGATCAAGGGCGCGGGGGCGGGGCGGCGGGACGTGCGGGTCCTGTTCACCAGTGCGGGGCGGCGCATCGAGCTGATGCAGGCCTTCGCCCAGGCCGCTCGCGCCCTGGGCATCCGGGGCCACTGGCAGACCGCCGACATCGACCCCTGCATACCGGCCGCCTGCCTCGCGGAAAAGGCCCACCTGGTCCCCCCCATCGAGTCCCGCGAGTACGTCCCCGCGCTGCTGCGGATCGCCCGCCGCGAGAAAATCGACCTGCTCATCCCGCTGATCGACAACGACCTGCTCAAACTGGCGGACGCCCGCGAGCGGTTCGCCCGCATCGGCTGCGGGGCGGTGATCTCAGCCCCCGACGTCGTCCGCACCTGCCGCGACAAGATCCGCATGTTCGAGTTTCTCACCCGGCACGGGCTCGACACGCCGCGGACCTGGACCGGCCGACAGGCGTTAAGGCTCAAGCGCCACCGCTTCCCGTACTTTCTCAAGCCGCGGACCGGAAGTGCCAGCAAAGGGAACTACATCGTCCACGACGTCCGGCATTTGAAGACCCTGTTGCAGGTCGTGCCCGAACCGATCGTCCAGGAGTTCGTCCGCGGCGTCGAACACACCCTGGACGTGTACACCGGCTTCGACGGCCGGCCCCGCTGCGTCGTGCCCCGTCAACGCATCGAGGTCCGCGGCGGCGAGGTCACCAAAGCCCGCACCGTGCGCCACGAAGGCATCATCGCCGCCGGCGTGCGGGTGGCCGAGGCCCTCAAGCACTGCACCGGTCTGATTACCATCCAGCTCATCCTGACGCCCGGAGGGCGAATCCGAATCATCGAGGTCAACCCGCGCTTCGGCGGCGGCGCCCCACTGGGCATCCGAGCCGGCGCGAATTCGCCCAAGTGGCTGTTGGCGGAATGGCTCGGAAAAGAGCCCCGCATCCGAATCGATCAGTTCCAGGACGGCCTGCTCATGCTCCGATATCACCAGGCGTTCTTCTTCAACGGCCCACCGGAATCCCAGTGCAGCCGCCGAAGATCCCGATAGACGGATTTCCGTCATGGCCGCAATCCAATTGAACGGCATCCAAGCGGTCGTCTTCGATCTGGACGACACGCTCTACCCGGAACGAAGCTATGCCTTCAGCGGCTTTGACGCAGTGGCTGCCTGGCTTGAAGAGCGATTCCCATGCCCGTTCGCGGCGGCTCAGCGTATGCGGGAGTTGTTCGACACGCCCCATCGGCCACACGTTTTCGATCAGATCCTGAAGGAGGTCGGCCAAGACCCCGCGCCGGACCTCGTCCACCGAATGGTAGAGGTCTACCGCACGCACAAACCCGCGATTGCCCTGTTCCCGGATGCGGACGATGCCCTGCGGCGATGGCGAGGCCGGTATCGGCTGGGGCTAGTCAGCGACGGGCCGCTGATCGCTCAGCAGAACAAGGTTGAGGCTTTGGGGCTGGTGGGCTGCCTGGACCGGATCATTCTGACCGACGTCTGGGGTACCCGTTATTGGAAGCCTCATCCTCGGGCCTTCGAGGAACTCGAGAAAACCTTCAACTGTCGGAAATCCGCCTGCATTTACATCGCGGACAACCCACAAAAGGATTTCGGGGGGCCTCAAGAAATGGGGTGGCGGACGGTGCGGATCCGCCGCCCGGGTTGCGTTTACGAGCAAGCGGAGCCCGTTTCGGGCGGCGAGCCCGACTTTGAGGTGCCCTCGCTGTCCGAGATAGTCTTATCCTCTTGATCTCAAGGCGCTCCCCCTGCTCGCGCCAGGTCACCAGCCGCACGCAGAAGCGCAGGTCGGTGATCTCCGTGCGCGTCGCGCGGATCGCCGGCAGGTGGGTCCCCTGCGCGAACAG